>JASFPB010000083.1:0-7974 GCA_050116235.1 Chromatiales bacterium
CTGCGGAAGTGTTTATAATTTCGAGATCGTCTTTAATGCGAACAGTGGACAAAGCATGATAAATTTCAAATAACCCATTAGCCATGATTGCAAGCAAAAGAAAGTCCAGCTTACGCTGTGTAAGATGACCGACAAGAGTTCCGTGATAAATAAATAATAGTCCAGAAAGACCAAAAAGTGCAATCACAACTTCCCTGGATCCTGTCTGTGCCAAACTAGTTGGTAATTCGAGGTAAGCCATAAAATAATAAGCAAACATCAGCGCAATGAATAACAGCCAGATTCTTATAAATGACCATTCATATGTTATTCTATACCTGGTGAGTAGATAATAGGCGTTATAAAAAAGCATCACAATCAGACTAACCCCGGCCACTAACTGAACTTCCGGCCTTGAAACCTCTTCATCACCTATTAGAATCACATCCACAGACATATATAATATGATACCAAACAGACCTATGTTAAAAACAAAGTTCATCTAACTCTCAGTGTATCTATCATTACTGCATGTATGTCTTTATTTACGTGAGCCTGGACAGTTTATTAATTATCTGAATGCGTTTTTTGCTACACAAAGCCCAAGATAAATATAATCCATTAACTTATATATCTTATAAAGATAAAATTTACTATACGAGAATATTTCACTGTAATCGGTAATAGATGTCGTGTTTCAAGGTACTTCATGAAATATTAAAGACTGATCATTGATAAAATACAAATCTCCTATAAGGGATAACCGTACTCCTCCATCGAGAGCACCTCCTCTCTTTATCCTTTCAGCAAAAAGTCTGAGCACATCATGTTTTTCCAGCAATATCTTATTTAGACATACTGCAGATGTCTGCAATGGCGAGCCTGTCGTAATATAACTTTTTGAGTAGCTATCAATCATGCCTGCTTTACGAGATATATGTTTCAATCTATACTGCAATTTTCTCCACCTATACTCACAACATTAGTGCAATAAGCTATGCATTCAGGCCAACGTAAATACTATAAGCGAATGTTTCCAGATATTTTTCTTTCCATTAGTCATCACCAACTAATAAAGCTATACAATTATAGCTCGATTCATTGATTCCACAATTCCCTGGCGCAGAGACACCCTGATTTTCCTGACTTCTTATTCTTATTCTCGAATCATTAAATTCTTCAATAATTTTTACACTATTAATCAGTTGAAGCGTCTTTAACAAAGATCATGGTGATTTCTCTCACTTCAGCCACCGTCTTGAAGGCATACATATTCAGGATCTCATGCCGATACATGCGGTTAAATCGCTCCGATATATGAGTTCTGTGTCGGTTTGCCCGGCTTGATAAACTTCAGTTCGACGCTCTTCTCCTCTACCCGGCTGGCGCGTGAGTTACTGAGATGAACTCCGGACCGGTATCCATTCGCAATTACCCGGGATAGCCGCGCCATGCCATGATGCGTTCCAGACACGGATCACCCGCAAGGCAGGCAGACCCAGATCAATCTCGATGGCTAATGCCTCACGATTGAAGTCATCCACCACATTGAAAGTCCGGAATCGTCTGCCGCAGAGCAGGCTGTCGCTCATAAAGTCCATCGACTGACACTCATTGGCCATGCCTTGCACTCCAAATGGCTCAGTATTTCTGCCAGGTAATCGTCGTTTACCACGTCGACGCTGATTCAGATTCAGCAAGCAATATTTGAACAGCTTCCTGAAGCCATAGGCCGGATAATGCTCCACAACAACCTGAAGTGCTGCTATGACTGGATCGTTTCGCTGTTTGTCCGGTTGATACCGGTAAACGGATCGAGTGATACCAACAGCCCGACATGCGAGGCGCTTACTCGCGCCATGCGTCTCCATCGCATTGTCGACGAGCTACCTGAGGACTTCCGGTTTCAAAGCTTTTTTCGACAATATCCTTCAGAATCTGGTGTTCCAGGCTCAGATCAACAAACATCTGAGGGCCGCGCCGAACAATTCGATCATCGTTTAGCGGCCTAATGCTACTCTGGGCAGTAAACAATTGAACACGGCTGCAATTGAGGCCAACATAGATGAAGCTGACTTCACCAGAATCTCCAGTATATGACTATCGAGCTTGTTGACAGTATTGATGAGGTTCACTGCTGCCAAATTCCGCGGGTATCGACGGTAATCTTACCCTTAGGGGGCTTGATTTGTCTGAATACACTGTGATCGACAAGCAGGACAAGTACATCAGCTCGCAGACCCCTGTCCATGTCAACAAGAGGAATACCCATCACTTCGGAATTATTGACGTTTGGCTCTATAGCCACTACCTGGTAACTGCCGCTCTTTTGCAAGGCACATGCGATTTCGAGCGACGGACTTTCGCGCAGATCATCTATGTCTGGCTTGAACGCCAATCCAAAGCAAGCAACAGTTATATCCTGAATGGATTTTTCTGGATTTTGACTCAGGAAATCGGCGATTGCCTGTTCTACTCGTTCCAAAACCCATTGTGGTTTATTATCGTTAACTAATCTTGCAGCATGAATCAGCTTGGCTTTTTCCGGTGTTTTCTTCACGATAAACCATGGATCGACAGCGATACAATGCCCACCAACTCCAGGTCCGGGTTGCAGGATATTTACCCTGGGATGACGGTTTGCCAATTCAATTAATTCCCAAACGTTGATACCAAGCTTTTCACAGATCAGTGAAAGCTCATTCGCAAAAGCAATATTTACATCGCGAAAACTATTCTCTGTAAGTTTCGCCATTTCTGCTGTTCTTGCGTTTGTAATGATGCAGTCACCCTGAACGAACGTTTTGTAGAGATCTACCGTTGATCTGGAACATCTCTCTGTGAGGCCACCAATAACCCTGTCATTCTTGATTAATTCCTGCATCACCTGACCAGGCAAGACGCGTTCGGGACTATGGGCAATCAAGATATCTGACTGTTCACCATGTGTTTGGGGAAATGTAAGATCAGGACGAGCTTCAGCCAACCACTCTGCTATTTTTTCAGTGGTACCAACAGGTGACGTGGATTCCAGTACGACGAGGTTTCCTTTCTCCAGTACAGACGCAAGTGCCTGACATGCAGCTTCAATATATGCCAAGTCAGGTTCATGATCTCCCTTAAATGGTGTTGGAACTGCAATGAGAAATGCATCTGCCGGTTCTGGTTTTGTCGTAGCGCGCAAGTATCCTTCTCTTACAGCTGCATGCAAGGGTATCTCAAGTTCAGGCTCTACGATATGTATCTTGCCCTGGTTTATTGTATCGACTACTCCCTGGTTTACATCCACACCAATGACTTTCATTTTGCGAGAAGCAAACATAGTCGCAGTCGGCAAACCGACGTAGCCAAGACCAATAACAGAAACTGATTTAAATTCCATAACAAATTTTTTGACTAACTTCCTCGAGTCCTAAATATTTTTCTCCATGTAATGCATTGATAATACGATCACAGGCATGACCATCGCCATATGGATTATGCGCACGACTCATGCGATCATAAGCATCTTGATGCTCAAGCAATTGACTAACTGCATCAACTATCTTGTTAGTATCAGTGCCAACCAGCTTGACAGTTCCAGCTTCTACAGCTTCAGGACGCTCTGTAGTGTTCCGCATTACCAGTACTGGTTTACCAAACGACGGAGCTTCTTCCTGAATTCCACCTGAGTCGGTCAAAATAATATCTGATCGCATCATCAGGTAAATGAAAAAGGGATATTCCTGAGGCTCGGTCAGGTGGATATTGCTGATACCTGTTAACAAACGCCTGACAGGTTGCTGAACATTAGGATTTGGATGAACCGGGTAGAGAATTTCGGCGTCTGGATGATTGAGAGCTATAGTTCTCAGCGCCTGACACATGTTCTCGAAACCCTGTCCGAAACTCTCTCTACGATGAGCGGTAAGCAGGATTAATTTTTTATCCGGATTGAGAAATCTGAATCGAGCCCTGAGTCTACGAAGCAATAATGGACTGTTCTCGATTTTTTCTTTCATCCAGAATAATCCATCAATCACAGTATTGCCGGTGATTGTTATCTGTTGTGCTGCAACATTCTCGGCGAGTAGATTCTTTTCGGCCGCAGCAGTGGGGGCAAAATGATAGTTTGCAAGCGCGTCTGTCAGTTTGCGATTTGCTTCTTCCGGCCATGGTGAGTAAAGGTCATTCGTTCGCAAACCAGCTTCAACATGGCCGACTGGGATTTTCTTGTAAAAAGCCGCCAGCGATGAAGCGAAAGCTGTTGTCGTGTCACCATGCACTAGAACAATATCCGGTTGATAGTCATCTAGAACCGGTTCCATTTTATTGATGATTCTGGAAGTTATCTCAGAAAGCCCTTGTCCAGGTCTCATTATGTTCAAATCATAATCTGGCGATATCTCATACAGGTGCAAAACCTGATCAAGCATTTCACGGTGTTGCGCAGTGGTACATACTGCAGAATGCAGATCTCGGTTTGCTTCTAAAGCATGCACTAAAGGCGCCATTTTTATGGCTTCGGGACGCGTCCCGAACACGGTTAGTATTTTCATTTTTTCCACCAAGCATAGTTAGATTTATCTTATTTTTCGTAAACTCAAGAAAAAAATTCACATTGAGTTATATTGCACGCACATTCCTTATTAAGCGGCTATTCTCGATTCTTACTTATATTTAAAACCCTCCGTTAAGTTTTGTATATAAAATGTTCATGACAGGGCCTTGGCCTTACCTGTACTGATAGTGGTAAGTATATGCATATTTATTGGAGTAGTACCCCTCCATCAATGGCGCGTCATTCATCAGGATACCGGCCACCTTAACGCCGTCTTTCTCGAAGCGTGAAATTGCCGCCTTAATTTCATTCATCCGGTGTTGTCCCGAACGGATCAGGACAAACACCTGTCCGCCGTACTGGGCAATGATGCTGGCGTCCGTTACGGCCAGGATCGGCGGTGTATCGATGATGACCAGGTCAAACTTCTCCCTGGTGTCTTTCAGGAGTGACTGGAAACTGTCCGATGCCAGCAGTTCAGCAGGGTTTGGCGGTTTCTTGCCGCAGGGGATGAAAAAGAGGTTGTCATCGATCTCCCTGGCCACTTCATCGATCGAGGTATCGCCGGCGATCCACTCTGAGAGACCAGGCGCCTTGCGTGTTCCCATGGCATTATAGAGATGGCCTTTGCGCATGTCCGCATCGATCACCAATACCCGAGCGTCGTCACTGGCCGCGACGACAGCATAGTTTGCCGACACGAAGGACTTGCCGACGCCCGGCGACGGGCCGGAGAGAATGATGACGTTGTTTTCAGCGGTTTTCAGCAGAAACCGCATGCTGGTGCGGAAGCTTCGCAGGGCCTCGACGGCCATGTCATCCTTGTGCAAAAGAGCCAGCAATTGTGGCTTTCGTTTGTGGTGCCTTGCGCGACGCGTAAGAATGGAACTCAGCTTCTCTTCGGCATCGGAGTGCGGGATGGTGCTGTAGACACTGAGGCTTGTTTCACGCTCGATCAGGTCGGGATCCTGAACGCCGCGATGCAGTGCGCGCTTGAGCAAGATGACGCCGATGCCTAGCATCAGGCCTAGCATCAGGCCCATGGCCAGTATCAAGGCTTTCCTGGGTTTGATCGGCTTATCATTGGCCTGAGCATTATCAAGAATCCTGACGTTACCGACCGTTCCCGCCTTGGCGACCTTGAGTTCCTGCCCCTTGTTCAGGAGAGTCACATAGAGTTCCGAGGCCACCTTGACGTCACGTGTTTTCTGGATGAACTCCCATTCCCTCTCGGGCAGCGCATTCAGTTTCTCTTCGATCTGCCGTTTCTCATCCTCGTACTGGCCGATCTGTTTTTTGATGACCTGCAGTGTTGGATGCCGCTCCGTGAAGCGCTGTGCGAGTTCCGTCTCTTCCAGCTTGAGTTCGGATATTTGCTTCTCAAGCTCGACAAGCTTCGTAACCGTACTCTGTGTCTCGAATTGAAGATCGACCGTTCCGGAGGCCTGTTGATAGCCCTGCAAGGCTGATTCTGCAGCGTCCAGCTGCTCCTTCAGTGCAGGCAACTGACTGTCCACAAACTGCAGAATGTTTTCCGCTTCCTTCGAGTGCTGCTCGACGTTGGACCGGACGTAGTAGTGGGTGATTTCGTCGAGTATCTCGACTATGGCCACGGGGTCATCACCCTCGAGGGTCAGGTGGATCAAGCCTGTCTCCTTGCCCGCTTCCGAGACATTCACCATCTCTTTCAGCCTGTTCAGGGTACTGATACGCGACGCAAACTTAACCATGAAGCTCGTTCCGGCGCGAGCTTTCAGGCGACTGATGTAGACATTGAAGCTGGATTTCCTGAATGTTCCCGTCGCAAGTTCACCGACCCTGCCTTTGAGCACGGTTTCTCCATCAGAAGCCAGAAGAGTGTACGCATCTGATTCGCCGACAAGAATGGTCCAGCTGGATGTCTTGTCACTAAGCTTTCCCTCTATCTCGAAACGATCCAGGACGATCTCTTCGCCACCCCAGGCGTAGGTTCGCAGGCCCAGGAAAGGCTCAGCCAGTTCGTCGCCGTCGTGGTAACGCGCGATGCCCTTGCCGATGACTGGAAGATAGACTGGCTCGACCTGGTAGTTGAGATGCAGTTTGTCGACTGCAGCGCCGAGGATCCTGCGGGACTCGATGACAACGAGCTCCGACTGGCCCTGGGGTTCCTCTCCAAGCATGTTAGAAAGATCGTCCAGCCCGGGTATAACCAGTTTTGTCTCCTCGACCTGGAGGAGCGCGTCGGCACGGTAAACAGGCGTGGCCAGAAAAGCGTATGCTGCTGTCACGGAGAACACCAGCAGGGTTACCAGAAATATGCTCCATTTATGGATAAAAAGATAATGGAGAAGCTCCAGAAGATCGATATCTCCCGCTTCAGCCCTGTCATCTCTTGTGTGTTGCGGTTTGGTCCCTTTCTCGTATACAGGCATCATCTGCGATTTACCAAGTGCTGAAAGATCTTAAAATTCCGCATCATACAGCACCATTCCAAGCAAGCTTCAAATTAGTCCGTTCGAGCGTTATTATTGGCGCGCCACGTCCTTTATATAATAGCTATTATTCATCTTTTTGCGATAGCAAAACACCCAATTTTTTTAGACTGCATGATGTGCCTCTGATAACTTCTTGTGACCATTTCTGGCTATATCATACAAGTCATTGTTTTATCATATATATTTTTTGGCAGTCTGTTTTCCTGACCTGATACAGGCAACCTCCGATGCACGCTGTGATCTCTGCTGCGGTCAATTGAAGCCGGATACTCCGCTGAGGGGCTCCCAATAAACTGGACCACTCGTCGGGGGCAGGTCAGTATGCATAGACTGGAACATGCTGATACGTCAGGGAAAATCCATGAACGCGCTATGGCCGCTTGCCTACTATCTTTCAGACATCAAACGCATATTAGAAATCACACTTCCCCCTACTATAGAAGATTTGATAGCCTCCTACAGAATCGGGAACTTTTTTGCGGATTACACGTTTGGGGTAGTCAAACTTTCGGAGCACTCCCCCGGGCCAAGCTACCGCACGCACCAGCTGATCAACTATTTTGTGATGCCAGGAAACACCCGGGGGTTTTTGTGTCTCCTGTTCACAAAAGCAAAAGCGGCAGTCCAGTCTTTTTACACCACGACCAAACACCATTCATGAACCCGACAATACTCAATTCGGAAGAGCTGATTCAGTCATACACATGGACCACCTCCCTTGAAACCGACGACCCCTATGACGTCTGGAAAACAGCCCTTGGGTTCAAAGTCAAACATCTTTACAACAACAACCAGCTGCTTGGACTTCTGCCGGCTGCAGGACTTACTGTTTTCGACACTTACGTGAACAACAGCGCCCGGATGTTCTATCAGAAACAGGAATATCCGATCGTCCGCGCGCTGGCTGCTCAGACCCTGCTGAATCTCTATCAGAACCAGCCCAGCGAAACAACACTGGGCTGGGTAAAATGCCACCTCGAC
>JASFPB010000084.1:0-7874 GCA_050116235.1 Chromatiales bacterium
AGCCCGGGCGTCTCCAGCAGCCAGAGATCGCAGGTATCCGCCTCGGCGAGCTGCGCCCGAAGCGTGAATTCCATGAGTTCGTCACGGCGAAAGGCATGCAGCCGGACTTCATGCCCGGACGAGAGGCACGCGATGGCATCATGCACGCTCTGGCCATCGACCTGGAGACCGTCGACGGCGATGAGCCGGTCACCGGCGGCAAGACCCGCCTTCTGGGCTGCGCCTCCCTCGAACAGGGCTACCAGCTCCGCGGCGCCCTTGTTTTCCACGACCCTCGCCCCGAGTACAGGGACGGCCTTCGAAGGATCAACTGCGGGATTCTCCGGTACCCCGCCCATGTCCGTCAGACTCTTCGCAGGACGAAGCCTGTAGCCGATACCGAGTGCACCGAACCACGCCTCGAGTGGCATCTCTTCTGTTCCATGAACATAGCGCTGGAAGAAATCCTGCAATGATTGACCGAGCAGCTCTTCCGCCGCTTTTTCAACACCTTCCTCCGGCACACCGATATCCGGATGACCATACTCGCGCCAGAGCTTGCGCATGAGATCATCGAGAGAGAGATTGTCATCACTGAGCGTGCGCAGGGTCACGTCCAGGCCGAGCGCCACGAGTGCACCCTTGGCGTAGTAGCTGACGATGGCATTCGGTGCGTTCTCATCCTGCTTGTAAAAACGCGTCCAGGCATCGAAACTCGACTCCGCGACCGATTGCCTGAAGCGTCCCCTGCCACGCATAACGCGCGTGACGATTTCGCACAGTTGCTCGAGATAGGCTTCGGGTTCGATCACGCCGCTGCGCACCAGCGCGAGATCATCGTAGTAGGAGGTGATACCCTCGAATGCCCAGAGCAGGCTCGTGTGGGTCTCCTGGTCGAGCCTTGCCCGTTTCAGCACCTCGGGACGGATACGCTTGACGTTCCAGAGATGGAAGTACTCATGGCTGCAGAGCCCGAGAAAACGCCGGTACTCTTTCGAAACCTTCGAGTCGGAATCCGGCTGCCTGGGGGGCAGCTCCTTGCGACTGCAGATGAGACTCGTGGAATCGCGATGCTCGAGTCCCCCGTAGCCATCACCGACCGCGGTCACGAGAAAGAGGTACTGCCCGATGGGCAACTCGCCAAAGAGTTCTGCATGCACCCTGCAGATTCTTTCCAGGTCTCCTGCCAGGCGATCGAAATCACAGTCATGCCGGCCGTAAATCGCCAAGCGATGCTCGATATCATGAACACTGAACCTGCACTCATCGAGTTCTGCGATTTCGACAGGGTAGTCGATCAGTGCCTCGTAGTTGTGTGCGCTGTAGTCGCCGAAGCCGTGCATGTCGGTCCTGACAGCCGGCATGCTTGTGGCCACTCTCGCGCCCGCCGGCAACTGTTCCAATGGCTCGATGCTGACAAGGTGCGGTTCATGCTCGCTGCCCTCGAGCCGAAGGAAGAGGGAGGTTCCGTTGAAATAGGCGTGGGTGCTGTCGACATGCGCGCTGCGCACCGAGAGATCATTGGCGTAGACCTGGTAATGGACCGAGACCTCCCCTTCGCACCCGTCCAGCCGCCAGCTCTGCTTGTCGAGCTTGGTGACATCTGGCGCATTACCGCCGGACGTCACATGCAGCGAGACAATATTGCGCGCGAAATCGCGAATCATATAGCTGCCGGGAATCCAGGCAGGCAGGTTCAGGATCAACTGCGGTTCACTGGCGTGAAACCGCATCTCGACATCGATGAGCCGGGAGTGAAGATTCGGAAAGCTGATTCGGTAAGCGGGCAAGGCTTTTTCCCCTGATAAGACACCAGATGATTCTTTCGCAATCGCCGTGGCAACACCAGTCTTTTTTCAAGAACGGGAAAGGTGTCGTGAAAAAGGTGCCGGAGATTATTTTTTCATTTAGTGCTTGTCTTTGCGAGGGAGCGCAGCGACCGTGGCAATTTCGCCTCTGGAGATCGCCACACCCTGCTTTGCAGGGTTCGCGATGACGCCTTTTCGCTAGCTTGAGATTGTCATGGCGAGGGAGCGAAGCGACCGTGGCAATCTCATGCCACGAGATCGCCACGTCGGCCTGCTGCCTCCTCGCGATAACGCGAAATGGAGGAGTTGCGACAAGCACAAGGTGTCGGAGATTATTTTTCGTTTTTTGAAAAATGATCTCTGATACCTTGAACAGGATCCGGTATCAGAGACTGTTTCCAATTCTTGAAAACAGTCTCCGACACCGGTGCTGAGGTTTAGTACTTGCCCACCAGGTTGATGAACCAGCCCTTGGTATCGTAGTCGTAGCTGGTCAGGTCATCATCGAAGTCGGTGAAGTTGTAGCCGACGCCGACCTTGAGGTTGTCACCGACATGGCGATAGACCGCCAGCATGGCGCCGCTGCGGGTCGATTGCGAGTCCTCCGAGTTCAGCCAGTGATACTCAGCCATGGCATCCCAGTTCTTGACGATGTGGTAGCGCGCACGGACTGCCGCGAGCATGGCATCGTTGGAGATCCAGTCGCCGGTCGCACGATCGGTCCGGATGGAGCTTTCGCGCCAGGCCAGCTTGCCGCCAACTTCCCATCTGCGGGTGATGTCATAGATACCCTCGAAGCTCAGGACATTCGATTCCTGGTCAGGCTCCGAGCTCTGCGACAGCGGGTAGAGATCGTAGAGATAGGTGTAACGACCCAGAATGTTCAGACGGTCGTTCCAGATCGGGCGGTAAGCAAAACCAAGACCGAACTCCACGAACTTCGCATCCTCGACGCCGCTGTTCTCGTCATCTGTCACTGCGTAGTTGAACTTGCCCTGCAGCGTCCACTCCGGAGTGGCCCTGTAGGTGCCCCTGTTGGTCGTCAGCCACTGGGTCGTGTTCACCGTGTCGCCCTTGTCGCGACGGTACTCGAGCTTGGTATAGGCGCTCACCTTGTCCTTCAGGTATGTGAGGCTTGCAGAAGCCGCATCCCGGTCGGTCAGCCCACCGGCGAAAGTCGTCAGATCGGCTGACTGCAGCGAGAAGGTTGCTGTCGTGTACTCGTCAAACGTGTAGTCGATACCGTAGGTCTGGCCAAGGCCATACTGCGTCTCCTCGTTCGTAAACTGGTATTCCGTGAAGACACTGAGCTGGTCGCTCATGGTCTTGCGCTGGCCAACCGTGGTGATGCCACGCGTGCCGTAGTACCTGTCTGTCGAGAGCGTGTAGGTGCCGTAGAGCGTGTTCGTATCATCAACATCGTAGTCGACACCGATCTGCGCTGCGTTGCCAAGGTCACCATCACTGTACTCTGCCGTGATGTTGAGCTTCTTGTTCACACGGTAACGTGTCCCGATGGTGTAGAGATTGTTGCGCGGTGTTCCTTCAGACCGGTCAAGCGTTCCCTGAACGATACCGTACAGATTGAAGCCCGGACGGATCTCATAGTCGACCTTGATAGCACCAAGCAGCTCCTTCGTCGAGAGCGAGGGAGCATCAAAATACTTCATCTCGACATAGCGCACCTCACCACTGACGAGCATCCTGTCGCTGAAGCGATAATCCGCCTGCACGCTGGCCGTGGTCTTACGCGTACGCTCGGGGATCAACGCTCCTGTCAGAGAATCGTCCTCGTCTGTCTCGTAGTAGGTTGCACGCGCCGAGATATCCAGCCTGTCGGTGACCGTCACGCGTCCCTCGATACCGTAATCCTCGATCTCGCTGCCACTGTCGAGACGCGCGTTCGAGAAGCCCGCATCGCGGTTCTTGTACCAGGCAGCCAGCGTGCCGTCCATGCGGCCTTCGGTCACCTCGGCGAGCTCCATGCGCGCCTCGATGCTGTATGCGGACCCGTCAGCATCCGATGGCAGGCTGTTGGAGGTGAATGCCTGGAAGTTCAGACCGCCGTCATCCGACTTGTAGCTCGCATCCGTCTGTATCGACTGGCTCTCCGCATACTCCAGCTTCAGGTAGGTTCCCTGGGCGGCCTGGAACGTGACATCGACACCGGCCAGCTCATAGTCCTGCCCGCTGCGGTCCTCGTGCACGTAGGTGCCACCAACAGCAATCCTGTCGTCGAACCAGTGCTTGGCACGCGCACCGTAGGTGAGGTCATCCGAGTCGTATCCTGTCGGCACGTACTCGTAATCGACAAGCAGGTAGACTTCGTTGCCATCAAGCGGCGTATCCTTGATGATCGACGGACCGCTGGTATCGGCTGCAATCTGCATCAGCGGACGCGTCAGGATGATGCGGCCCTGCAGATCATCGATCTCGTAGTCGCGACCTTCCTGCAGAATGAGGTTCTCGACGACGCGCTCGGAACCGCGCTGACGAATCTCGATCCACACCTTCTCGGAACCGACGACGATATCCTTGTCCTTGAGGTAGTAGAGGCTGCCGCCGGTACCAAGGAACTGGTTGTGGCGGAACAGCGACTGCGCTTCCGAACCGAAGGCGTTGACCATAGTCTTGTGCTCACCATAGCGCGTCACCTCGGGGCTGCGATAATCGAGCTGCGCACCATAGAGCGAACGGTTGAACTGCGCGAGTTCGGTGCCCGTAAAGCTGGTGTTGTAGTTACCCCAGAGAGCCTTCGACTGGTCCCACTCGACACGGACATAGAACTTGCCCATGCTGTCGGTATCGTCGATCAGGGTCGACTCGTCGCCATAGGTCGGGTAGTAGAGATCCGGATCAAGGCGGCGGAAGACGCTCTTCGGATCACGCTTGTGCAGGTCGTTGAAGATCTCGCCGATGTCATCCTCGTGCGTATCCATTTGCGCCGTGATCAGGTACTTGCCCTTGTACTTGCTCTTGAGATAGAAGGCCAGGCGGCCATCGACGAAGACATCACCACTGTAGTGGTGCTCGTCGGCCGCCACCAGGTCCGGGCTTCCGCCGACATCCTGCTCACCAACGGTGAGATCCGCGATCCCCACCATGAAGAAGTACTCATCGGTGAGATTCAGCGAGAGGTTCTCGTTCCAGGTTTCGCGATTGTCGGCGACTTCGACATTAAAGTCGTACTGACCGGTCGGCAGCATTCTCTCCATGACGAACTTGCGCTCGCTGTCGAGCGATGCTTGCTGCCCGTCGATAGTGATACTGGTACCTTCCGGAACGTCATGGCCATAGATGCGGACGCGTGCGCCACGCACCGGGATCGACTGCACACGGAGGTTCGACTCGCCGAAGACGCGCGCTTCCTCATCCTGGTTCGTCCAGTAATCGGTCTCTTCCCGCGGTTCACTCAGGTCCTGGATGGGATCGAGCACATCGAGCTCGCGCGGCAGCGTCTCGTCAAGGTGTCCCGCACCGTCGTAGACGCGAATGACATACTCGAGTTCGTCGCCGACGCGCAGGGTCTCGTTAGTATCGAGACTGCCATCCCACTCGATCTGCTGGTTGAGATCCAGCGACTCACCGCTAATCACCTTCAGCGGGCGTGACGGCTGGCCCTTGCGGAAAATCGAGAGCTCCCAGCGATCGATAAAGGTGTTGTAGTTGGTGTAGAGGCTGAAGTTGACCCGCTTGCTGACCTGTCCGCCCTCAATCACGACACTGCCACCACCACTGATATCAAGGCGCGGATCGATCGACGCCGGATCCTGGGTCGCCCAGATCTTGCCACCGCCTGGCAGGTTGATGACACTGGTGCCGCCACCCATCAGGACATCGACGCGGCGGTCTTCCTGCAGACCGGCCGGGCTGGTGTCGTCTGAGACAGGCCGCTCGTCACCATAGCTGATGACCTCCATGGAGAACGACGGCTCGACGAGTGCTGCAACATCGCTGGCGCGTGCAGGCCCGGCTACCAGGTCCAGGAAGAACCCGGCCAGCGCCTTGATCGACTCCTCGAAAGAACCACCAAAATCGAAACGGTCCATCGGATCGTCACTCGCTGGCTCGCGCTTCTTCGGTGCCGGCACAGGAGCAGGCCGCGAGGGTGCCGCCGGCTGCCTGCTGCTGTCGCCACGTGTGCCAGCTTGCGCCTTCTTCCAGTCGATCTCGACCTTGACGCTCTTCATGAGGTCCGCGCCAAGCCGTTCCTTGAGTGCTCTGCGCACAGCCTCTGCGCGCTTCTCGGCAAGCCGCTTGTTGTAGCTGCTGGCGCCGCGCGGGTCGGCATTGCCCTCGATGAGGATCCTGCCGGAGCGGATCTCGCGCAACTTGGCAACGATCGCATCGATCGACTTCCACTGGTCCGCACGGATCGAGGCGCTGTCGGTATCGAAGAAGACCGAACCGATCTTGACGCGCACGCCCTTGCGCTCCGGCAGTTTCACGCCGAAGTTGAACTTGTTGAGCGAGGCGACAGAGATACGCAGGACGCGCGGGTTCTCGGTCGTGAAGACGGCACCCTGCGGAATCGTGACCGGATCGACCTTGACGATGAAGTTACGACCCCAGGCGAACATCTTGCCGTCCTCGATGGCCGGGATGTGATAGCGGCCATAGGCGTCGGTCTCGATCACCCAGCCTTCCACGGTCGCCAGCCGAACGCCTGGCAGGCCTTCCTCGTAGACACCATAGTTGGTCAGCGTGATCTCGAGCACGTCGGTCTTGCTCCGGATGCTCTTGCCGGGCACAGGTGAGGCGGTCGGTACCCCGAAGCCGCGCTTGACGCTGACACGCAGATCCTGGGCGCTCATGCCCTTCTTCTTCTCACCCTTCTCGCTGTAGGTCACCTTGCCGCTGTTGTCGACATCAATGATGGTGCCCTCACGCGTCGTCACCTGGAAGCTGTTGTTGCCACCCTTGACGTAAGGCATGCGCACCACGACCTGGTGGCCGTCGAGGCTATCGTCGATGCTGCTGCGCGCCATGATGGTGCCAAGATTCAGGCTGTTCCAGCCGAAGTAGTCGCTCTTGACCTGCACCTTCGTGGCATTGGCGCTGTCCTGGTAACCGTCTTCGTCACGGTCATGGAACACCTTGCCGATGATCGTCGTCTGGTTGAACAGCGGATCCGAAGTCACCACGACAGTCGCTGACGCCTTATTGCCTGCCGACCCACCGTTGTTATCGACTGGAAGAGCAGTGTTGACGTACTCGCCCGGTGTCACACCCGTGCTGATACGCAGGACATAACTGATATCAACAACTTCATTGGCAGCCAAGTCAAAGGGTCCGAACTTGATAGTGTTAGTACCTGTGGCACCAACCGCGACTGGTTGCTTACCATCACGAAGAAGACGCGCAGAATCCTGGACATAGCTGAATCCGGGTGGAAGTGTATCTTCAACATAGATGTCACTTACAGCACCACCCGTATTTTCCGCATTCAGCGTGTAAGAGACAACACCGCCGACGACAACCTGAGTCTTGTTCGAGGTCTTGCTGAGCAAAATGTCCGCTGCAGCTACCGTTATGTTGACGATTGCTGTATCACAATTCGTCGGATTCAGGTTATCGCAGATCTGGTATTCGAACTCGTAGTCACCTGCCGGGGTGTTTGGTGCTATATCTACTGATCCATCCGGATTCAGAATCAGATAACCGTTCGGTTCCGGAACCGTCTCAGTCAGTGTCACATCAGCGGGATCTGCCGTTACGGCGTTCAACGTGTCGTTATCGAAAACGTTCAGCACATCTGTTGCGCCGCCACTTACATCCGATGCAGCATCATCATTGGAGATGATCACAGGCACATCGACCGTCACGCTGACAACTGCTGTGTCACAATTCGTCGCGTTCAGGCTCTCGCAGATCTGGTAGGTCAATTGGTAAGTTCCGGCTGGCGTATTCGCCGGCACATCCACACTGCCATCTGTGTTGAGCAACAGGTAACCATTGGGCTCTGCTACCGTTTCTGTCAGTGTCATATCTGAAGGAACGACGGGTATTGAGTTCAATCTGTCATTGCTGAAGACATTCAGCACACCCGTTGCACCCGTCAGACCATTGATACCAGTGGCAGTATCA
>JASFPB010000085.1:0-7765 GCA_050116235.1 Chromatiales bacterium
CTCGAGGACCGGGATACCCTCGTCGCGACGGCGACGATGGCCAATCGGGTATTCGACTGCGACTTTTTCGGTACTGCTGCCATCCTTGAAAAAGACCTGAATGGCATTGGCAATCGACCGCTTGTCGGGCTCGAGATATTCGCGCGTGTAGCGCTCGTCCTCGACAATCTCCATCTTGTCGCGGAGCTCGTCGATGATCGGGTGCGCCTTGTGAAAATCGTCCTCGTAATGCTCGGCAACAAGGTCACCGAAGATCAGCGGCACAGCTGTCATGTACTGCAGGCAGTGATCGCGGTCTGCAGGATTGGCGAGTGGACCGACCTTGGAGATGATACGGATCGCCGATTCATGTGTCGTGATGACGATCTTCTCGATCTCGTCCAGCCGGTCCTTGACCTCCGGATGCAGCTGCACGGCGCATTCGCAGGCGGTCTGCGAATGGAACTCTGCCGGGAAGGAGATCTTGAAGAGAATGTTCTCCATGACATAGCTGCCGTATGCCTGTGTGAATTTGAATTCGCGTTCTTTTTCCGGCTTCAGTGCCATGTCCTTGTTGGTATGGCTGAAGAGCACATCGTAGAAACCCCACTGCGGTGCGGTCAGCACACCCGGTATGCCCATTTCGCCTTTCATGGTCATCATGGCAAGACGGACAGCACGAGAAGTCGCGTCACCGGCTGCCCAGGACTTGCGTGAGCCCGCATTGGGTGCATGGCGGTAGGTACGCAACGACTGCCCGTCGACCCAGGCCTGCGAGAGGGCGTCGATGATCTGTTCCCTGGTGCCACCGAGCAGCTTGGTGACAACGGCGGTCGAGGCGACCTTGACGAGCACGACATGGTCGAGTCCGACACGGTTGAATGAATTCTCGAGTGCGATGACACCCTGGATTTCATGCGCCTTGATCATGGCGGTGAGTACATCACGCATCGTCAAGGGTGCCTTGCCTTTCGAGATGTTGTCACGGCTGAGCCAGTCGGCCACGGCAAGGATGCCGCCGAGGTTATCAGATGGATGTCCCCATTCAGCTGCCAGCCAGGTGTCATTGAAGTCGAGCCAGCGAACCATGGCGCCAATGTCCCATGCCGCCTTGACCGGGTCGAGGACATGCGATGTCCCCGGCACGCGCGCGCCATTGGCAACGACAGTGTCCGGTACGATCGGACCGAGGTGCTTGGTGCACTCGGGGAAGCGCAGCGCAAGCAGGCCGCACCCCAGCGTATCGATCAGGCAGTTGCGCGCGGTGTCATAGGCCTCGTCAGAGGTGATTTCGTAACTATCGACATAGTCGGCGATATCGACCAGTACCTGATCGGGATCAGGGCGCTGGTTCATGTCTACATTGGCACTCATTGGATTCTTGTTCCTGCTGATTTGATTGAAATCTGCAGGCCGGCGTCAGCCGGCCTGGTAAATAAGGGTTAACGGTTTTCGATGGAGACCCACTCACGGTTCTCCGGTCCCGTGTAGTTGGCGCTGGGCCGGATGATCTTGCCGTCTTCACGCTGCTCGATGACATGCGCCCCCCAGCCGGAGACGCGTGAGATCACGAATAGCGGGGTGAACATATCTGTCGGTACGCCCATCTGGTTGTACGAGACGGCCGAGAACCAGTCGAGGTTCGGAAACATCTTCTTGAGATCCCGCATGGTGGTTTCGAGACGCGACGCGACATCGAACATCAGCATGTTGCCATTCTCGTCCGAGAGCTGTTTCGCAACCGCCTTGATGACCTCGTTGCGTGGATCGCCGACCGTGTAGACGGGATGGCCAAAGCCGATGACGATCTCCTTGCGTCCAACGCGTTCGCGAATATCAGCCTCGGCTTCATCCGGACTGTTGTAACGGCTCTGGGTCCGGAAGGCCTCCTCGTTTGCGCCGCCATGCTTCGGTCCACGCAGGGCCCCGATCGCCGCCGTGATGGCCGAATACATGTCGGATTCGGTGCCGGCAACGACACGTGCTGTGAAAGTCGACGCATTGAATTCGTGCTCTGCATAGAGGTTCAGCGAAGTATGCATCGCGCGGACCCAGCTCTCGCGCGGTGCCTCGCCATGCAGCAGATGAAGGAAATGTGCACCGATGGAGTCATCGTCCGTCTCCACATCGATACGCTTGCCGTTGTGAGCATAGTGATACCAGTAGAGCAGCATGGAACCGAAACTGGCCATGAGCTTGTCGACGATATTGCGTGCTTCCGATGCGGGATGGCTCTCTTTCTCCGGCATGCACGAACCCATGACAGAACAGCCGGTGCGCATGACGTCCATCGGATGTGCTGTCGGCGGAATGGCCTCAAGTGCCTGCTTGACGGCCTGTGGTAGTCCGCGCAGCGATTTCAGTTTCGCCTTGTAGCTTTTGAGTTGTGCCCGTGTTGGCAAGGTGCCGTGAATCAGGAGATAGGCGATCTCCTCGAATTCAGCCTTGTCTGCGAAATCGAGAATGTCATAGCCGCGATAGTGCAGATCGTTGCCGGTACGCCCGACTGTGCAGATTGCGGTGTTGCCCGCAGCCGTTCCCGACAGGGCAACGGATTTCTTCGCCTTTGGCAGGAGTTGTTCTGTCATCTGGTCCTCCTCGGGATTATTGCTGTGCGAACAGCTCATCCAGTTTCTTTTCGTATTCGTGGTAGCCGAGAAAATCATAAAGGTCCATGCGTGTCTGCATGCTGTCGACAACGGCCTGCTGCGAGCCGTCGCTGAGAATGTGCTGGTAGACATTGAGCGCGGCCTGGCTCATGGCGCGGAAGGCTGTCAGCGGAAAGAGCTGCAGCTTGACGCCCACCGATGCCAGTTCATCTGCTGAAAACAGCGGCGTTGCCCCGAATTCGGTGATATTGGCAAGGACCGGCACATTCACGGCCTGCGTGAATTCTGCATACTGCTCCAGTGTGGTCATGGCTTCGGGGAAGATCATGTCGGCGCCGGCTTCGACGCAGGCAACAGCGCGATCGATTGCCGATTCCATGCCCTCAACGGCCAGCGCATCCGTTCGCGCCATGATGACGAAGCTCTGATCGCTTCTTGCATCGACAGCGGCCTTGATGCGGTCGACCATTTCATCCTGCGCCACGATTGCCTTGTTCGGCCTGTGGCCGCAGCGCTTCTGCATCACCTGGTCCTCGATATGCACACCGGCTGCGCCGCCCCGTGTCATTTCGCGAATGCAGCGCGCGATGTTGAAGTTACCGCCCCAGCCTGTGTCGATATCGACGAGGAGGGGCAGGGAAGAGGCGTCGGTGATACGCAGGACATCCTCGAGCACGTCCTTCATGGTCGTGATGCCGAGATCGGGTGTGCCGAAGGAGCAGGCAGCGACACCGCCGCCCGAGAGGTAGATTGCCTTGTGGCCGACTTTCTCTGCCATGATGGCAGAGTAGGCATTGATAGTGCCGACGACCTGCAGCGGATTGTTCTCGTCGACGGCCTTGCGGAGTTTCGCTCCTGGAGTCAGTTCAGTCATGGGTTTCCCGTGGAAGTTGGTCTTTGACAATTTGCCATGCGCCGCTGATATGGCGACGCATGAGGAGTTCCGCCAGTTCACCGTCTCCTGCCGCGATGGCTTCGACGATATGGCGGTGCTCGGCCAGTGCATTGACCGGGCGTGAAGGGTGCAGTGCCGAGCGGTAGCGACACATGCGGATCAGCTGGTAGAGCTCGCTGCTGAGGTGATGGATCAGCCAGTCATTGCCACTGGCCTGAGCAATACGGAAGTGAAAATCGACATCGCCTTCGCGCTGGAAGTAGACCTTGCCGTCGGTCTCCTCGATGTTCTTCTCATGGCTTTCGAGCAGCCCCCGGAGTCCATCGATGTCTTCACTGCTCATGTTTTCGGCAGCGAGTCGCGCCGACATGCCCTCGAGCGCCTCGCGCACCCGGTAGATGTCGCTCATCATCTTGCGCGTGAGGGTGACGACACGTGCGCCTGCATGAGGTATGCGCTGTACCAGATGCATGCCTTCGAGGCGCCGGATTGCTTCGCGTAGTGGCCCGCGGCTGATGCCGTGTACGCGTGCCAGCTCCTCCTCCTTGATCTTGGCGCCCTGTTCCAGGCGGCCGGTGATGATGTCTTCCTTGAGCTGGTTGCAGACACGATCCGACAGGGTTCCGCTGTCTGGGAGGGTGACGACGTTTTCGCTTTTGGTCTGCTCGGACATATTGTCGACAATAAATGGCGCTTGCTTGGATAGATTGGCTATTTTTAGCCGCTGCGCGCCATATTGTCAACAAAATCGGGAAAAATTGTTGACAATGATCGGGAAAACGTCTGTTTCAGTCTCTCCTGTCGACAATTCAGTGGTGGGCTGCTTGTTACCCCGTGTGTCAGAAGCAGCTGCGATATCTCGATGGCGGGGTGGTTGAAAAAGTCACGCTGCTTGCGGAAGAGAGGGGGCAAACCGGTGTCGGAATTATGCGTGTGCGCTCATACTCAACAACTGTTTGCCGGCTTGCCGGCGATCAGCCGGTTGCCCTCTTTTTGGGTGTGCAGCGGCTGTCGTTGGCGTAACAGCTCTCCATGAGATCGATGAATCGTTTTGCCGAGGTGGAGAGGAATTTGCCCTTGCGGGTGACGATGCCGTAGCTGCGTTTGGGGAAATAGTGGTTCAGCGGCAGGATGGCGAATTTCTCCTTGTCCTCTTCGCTGATGCAGACATCGGTGACGATGGAGATGCCCATGCCAATACTGACGTACTTCTTGATGACTTCCCAGCCACCGGCCTCGAGGGCGACCTGGTAGCTCACGTTGTTTTGTGCGAAGACCATCTTGACGATATGCCAGGTGCTGAGATGGCGCGGTGGCAGAATCAGCCCGTGCGGGCTGATATCCTCGAGCTTGAGTTTTTTCTTTTTGGCAAGCGGGTGATCCAGCGGTGTGATCAGAACGGGGTTATAGGTGACGATAGGTTTGTAGATGATATCTTCCGGAACCTCGAGCATGGATCCGACGGCAAAGTCGATCTCGTCGGCACGCAGCATGGCAAGTCCGTTGCGTCCGGTTTCGTTTGCCAGCTTGAGCCTGACGCCCGGGTACTGTTCCGCGAAGAGACTGACAGGTCCAGGCAGGATGTAGAGGATGGTCGATTCACCTGCAGCGATGGTGAGTTCGCCGGAGGTCAAATCGCCACAGTGTGCCTCGAAAGTCTCCTGCAGGTGGTCGATACCCTGAACGAGTGGTTGCGCCAGGTTGTAGAGGATTTCGCCCTCGGCGGTCAGCTTGAGTTGGGGCCCCCTGCGTTCGAAAAGTTGCTTGCCGATCTCGCGCTCGAGGGCCTGGATCTGCAGTGAGACTGTCGGTTGGCTGGCAAAGAGCTTTTCTGCGGCCTTGGTGACGCTTCCGAGTTTTGCGGTCTGGCAAAAAGCGCGTAGTTTCTTGAGTCTGTTTTGCTTGTAGTAAACGCCTGTCATGGATCCTCTTCCGGAACTGGTGGTCGTGCGATTGTTTTTTTACAATATTGTTATTAGCAATATTTAGAATTGAAATTATTGAGTTGTCAAATACATTTTCGCCTCGTAGTCTGCCGTTTGCAGAGAATCAGACGGAACCAATGTCGGGATGAACGAAACCACCGCACTGCCGGAGACCGGTGGAGCATCAGCACAGAGGCAGGCATTGCGGCGTTCTGACGATAACAACGGCGACACGTCCCGCTCCGGAAAGAAACTGCTGGACCGTTATCATTCGATGATTCGCAGTGGTGAGATCCAGGCACATGAAGTCCAGCTGAAGGCAGTCGAACTGCTGCAACATATTGCAGATCAACTTGAGGCCAATGAGCGCAAGGCGCGTTCGAAACTCAGCGGAAAAATCCTGCCGTTCAGGCGTACTCACCGGCTCGTCAATGGACTCTACCTCTGGGGGGATGTCGGGCGCGGAAAAACCTGGCTCATGGATCTCTTCCACGACGCCGTGGAGATTGACAACAAGTTGCGTCTCCACTTTCACCGTTTCATGCAGCGGGTTCACCACGACCTGCAAGAATTCTCTTCTGAGCCGGATCCGCTCAAGGTCATCGCCACACACATGGGCAAGCAATACCGCCTGATCTGTCTCGACGAGTTCCAGATAACGGACATCGGCGACACCATGCTGCTGCGGAACCTCGTCGAGGCGCTTTACGAGCAGGGAGTCACGCTGCTCTTTACATCGAACCGTGAACCGGATGACCTCTGCCAGGACTGGTTCCAGCGTGAGCAGTTCCAGCCCGCTGTCGATCTCATCAGGAAGAACTCAGACGTCATGCATCTGCAGGCGCCGGTCGACTATCGTCTTCTGAACAACAGGCTCGATGATATATTCCTGACGCCGCACGACGACGAGACAGAGCGCATGCTCGAAAAGGCCTTCCATGCCATCGCATCCGGTGACATCGAGCGGAATGCGAAATTGACCATCAACAACAGGCCTGTCACGGCCACGATGAAAGCAGTAAACGCGGTCTGGTTCGATTTCGATACGCTTTGCCGTGGCCCGAGGGCAACGAGCGATTACATCCAGATCGCGCGTCGTTTCCCGACAGTGCTGCTTTCCGATGTTCCCGTACTGGACGAGGCGCTCGACAGTTCTGCGCGCCGTTTCCTGAACCTCGTCGACGAGCTCTATGACCAGCGTACGCGGTTGATATTTTCTGCACAGACTCCGCTTGAAAACCTCTACCGGGGTGATACGCTGGCCTTTGAATACCAGAGGGTCCTGAGCCGCCTGCACGAGATGCAGAGCCCTTCGTACCAGCGCGCCAGAGAAGAATCACAAGAATGAGCAGCAGCCATATTGTCTATTTCGTTTCCGAGAGCACGGCCATCACAGCCCAGACACTTGGCAATAGTCTCCTCTCGCAGTTCGAGGATGTCGAGTTCGAGCGTCACTACATGCCTTATGTCAACACAGTTGACAAGGCCCTGGAGCTGGTCGGTGAACTCGTCGAGATAACCCGTGAAAACGGTGAAAAACCGATTGTCTTTGCCACCATGCCGGACAAGGAGATTGACGCTCTCCTGCGTAACGCAGCCTGTCACTACTACGAGCTGTTTTCCGGCTACCTCAAGCAGCTCAGCGAGGCAATCGGTGTATCTCCTTCATACCGTTTCGGCCTTTCACACGGTATCTCGAATGCCCGCAGCTATGACAATCGCATGGACATCGTGAACTATTCGCTGACCCATGACGATGGCATGATCCTCAATGACCTCGATGAGGCAGACATTATTCTCGTTGGCGTTTCACGCTCCGGCAAGACTCCGACATCGCTTTATCTCGCCCTGCAGTTTGGCGTCAAGGCAGCCAATTACCCGCTTACCGAAGAAGACTTCGAACGCGGTCGCTTCCCCGAAGTGCTCCTCAACAACAGGGACAAACTCGTAGCCATTACGATTGACCCGTTGCGCCTGCAGGAAATCAGGGAGAAGCGTCGTCCAGGGAGCAAATATGCCTCACTGCCGTACTGCCAGCTGGAAGTGCGGCAGGCCGAGCGTTTCTTCAGCCGCTACGATCTGCCGGTACTCGACTCGACGACACGATCGATCGAGGAACTGGCATCCCAGATCGTTCGCGTGCACCATGTTCAACACCCCGTAAAACGACCAGGGACTCATCATGAATAACTATGTCATCTGGCTGGATCAGCTTGGTATCGGCGATATCGAAGAGGTTGGCGGAAAGAACGCCTCACTCGGGGAGATGATCCGCAATCTGGCGAGCCTGGGTGTCAAGGTGCCCGGCGGATTTGCCACGACGTCCCATGCCTATCGCGAATTTCTCGCGCATGAAA
>JASFPB010000086.1:0-7711 GCA_050116235.1 Chromatiales bacterium
GACGCCCATGGAGAAGACGGTATCGAATGCGAGCATGTCAGAAGGGAGTTGATCAACACCGAGCGGCAGAAGCCAGGCCGGCCAGTCATCGCCAACGAAATGCCGTACGGCCGCAAACTGATGCATGAAAAGCCAGTTCGGGTCGATACCGAGAACGAGGCGCACGCCCTCTCCTGCCATGCGCCAGACGTGATAGCCGTTGCCGCAACCGATATCGAGCACGCAGCGCCCCCCGAGTGGCCGGATATGCGGCCGTATGCGCTCCCATTTCCAGTCAGAGCGCCACTCGGTGTCGATTGTAACGCCGTGCAGGTGGTAGGGCCCCTTGCGCCAGGGACTGAGACGCAACAGGATCTGTCTCAATGCATCGACCTGGTCTGACCCGGCAGAGGAGCCGGTTGCCGTGATGGCTGAACTCTCCAGGTCGACAAGTGATGCCTCGATCACGGGAAGGTCATCGAGGGCAGCACGCCAGCGCGGTATATCGCCATGCTGGCGGTTACGGATCTCCTCTTCCACCTGCGCCGGCAGCTGTTCGGCCCAGCGGTTCATGCCGCATTGCTGCAGCGCCTGCACGAGCGACGTCATGCGGAAAAAGTCGAGGTCTGGCATCAGGCCCTGATTGCAAGAAAGGAGGCGAAGTTGAGGCACTGGAACCACTGCTCGACGCGCCCGAAACCGGCTTTGCGCAGCCTGTCGTTATGCATCTGCGCGGTCTCCGGCACAAGGATATTCTCGAGTGCCGTGCGTTTCTGACTGACCTCGAGCTCCGAATAGCCATTGGCCTGCTTGAAAGCATGATGAAGGTCCGTCAGCAGGTCATCGGGCATGGCAAGTTTTTCAGAGAGCAGCAGCACTCCCCCTGGGATCATGCCATCGGCGATGCGCCGAATCATGGCGTCACGCTCGGCAACCGGGATGAATTGCAATGTGTAGTTGAGTACGACGACAGAAGCCATTTCGACAACGACGTCGCGCATGTCTGCACAGGTAAATGCCACATCGACCGAAGATGGATAGTCGTGGCTGCTGCAGAGATCGAGCATCGCCTGCGAGTTGTCGACGGCCTGAATCGTTGCGGGCTGATCCAGCTGGCGAGCGATCGACAGCGTCGATGCACCCTGCGAACAGCCCAGATCGTAGATACGACTGCCCGGCTGGTAGTAGCGCGCGGCGATGATTCCCGTCAGGGCGATGACACTGCCATAGCCCGGCACCGAGCGCCTTATCATGTCAGGAAAAACTGCCGCGACCTTTTCATCGAAAACAAACGCCTCGACATCCGACAGGGGCTCGGCGTAAAGGCGGTCCCGCCCGTCACTCATGGTCTTTCCATTCATCCCCGTAGTCGAACGTGATCTCCTCGCCCCGGCGAATCCTGCGTCGCGCATAGAGATCTGCCTCCTCGAAACAGGCATTGCCGGGACGTGAATGATTCAGGTAGCGCAGCAGGTTCTTTCCGCTGATGCCGATGATATCCTCCGGGTTATCCTCGTCGTAGACCCAGAGCACGTACATGCCATTCTTCTTCGCCCTTGGTCCGTGATAGGTGCCGATGTAGGTGCCTTTCCTGATGTCCACTGCCGCGAAGAGGCCGGTGCCATGAATCCCGGATCTGGCGCTGTAGACAAGCTCTTTGAGTTCACTGTTCTTGATGCGTTTCATCTCGAAATACCCGCATGAGGAAGACTCTGTGTCGCTGTCCAGCCGGCGTTACCCTGCTGTTCCCAGCCAACACTATGTTGCCTGATATCGATTTCCGCTGCAGCACCGGCAACGGCTGACAGCGGCAGGAACTCCCGTGATGACCCCTTCCACATCACGATCATCTTCTCGACCAGCGCCTGATCCTCCTCCGCAGCGATGCGCCAGTGCTGTCCCATGGGCAGGATTTTCTGGCTCATGGCAAAGAGTTCCTCGTGGATTCTCGCCTTCTGAATACCGCCGCGACTGCGCAGGATGGACAAGGGGACGAGGGTCACCGGCAACTGCATACAACGGCTCTCGACAGTCTGCATGACCGGAAAAAAGGGGCTCTTGCCCAGAACGTCCGAGGCAAAGGCAAGATTCGACTCCTGCTCGAGTGCGAACAGCCATGGATTGGCCTGAAGATCCGTTGCAGCATGGCTTGAAGGATCGGCGTTGAAAGTATCCTGCCAGCGACTGAATGCACGCTGCCACTGCTTCAGTGTCCATGCCCTGTCAGCATGCGCGGCACCGGAAGTCCAGGCCAAGCTGTCCCAGGGCGCCATCCCCAGATCATGACCGGCGTTCCGGATAGCCTGGAAGACATCCGCATGTGCGGCCAGATGGTTCGAGGCGAGGAGCCGACTGAAGAAGCCCGCATCACGCCCCGGACCGAGGGAGACGAAAAACGAGGCCTTGATCTCGTAGGCACTGAAGAGCGCAAGCAACCTCTCAACGCCCGCCGTCGCACCCGTGACGGTCTCGACGATGACGCTGATGGTCGTTCGCATGAATTGGCAGTCAGGTACTCAGTCGGTGCTGCAGCTGCCCGACTTGTCATAGACCGACATGATGGTTTTGAGCTCCCTGAGCACGGCGCGATTTTCCTCGGCAGAAAGCTGGCGCGTTTCCGGCAGAGTCTCCCCGGTCTCTAGCATGGAGATGTCTTCCCAGACGGCCTTGCAGCCCTTCAGGCAGAGACGCTCGACACAGTGTTCAACGCGTGATTTCATGGCTGGAGCGATTGGCATGCGCGGCCTTTCATTATCAGCTTTTTTCAGTACGCGCTCAAGAGAGTCAACCCTGGTTGCCCGATGCCTGGAAGGATTCAATGACCGCCTCCCTTGAGCGCATTGACCATGGCTTCACAGACCTCTTTCGCATCACCGAAAACCAGCGAGCAGTTGTCACGGTAGTAGAGCAGGTTGTCGACACCGGAATAGCCGGGACGCATTGAGCGCTTGATGACGAAGACATGGCGCGCCTTGCCGGCTTCGAGTATCGGCATGCCGTAGATCGGGCTCGACGGGTCATCCTTTGCAGCCGGGTTGACCACATCGTTGGCACCGACAATGAGTGCAACGTCCGCTGTTGCGAACTCGGGATTGATCTCATCCATCTCCACGACATTATCGTAGGGTATATCGGCCTCGGCGAGCAGCACGTTCATGTGCCCCGGCATGCGACCGGCGACCGGGTGAATGGCGAATTTCACCTCGACATCCCGCGCCTGGAGGTGGTCCATGAGTTCCTTGAGAGCGTGCTGGGCCTGTGCAACGGCCATTCCGTATCCGGGCACGATCAGTACCTTGTTGGCATCTTCCATCCAGTAGATGGCGTCCTCGACGGCTGCCGACTTGACGCCCTTCTCGGCGGCCTCGCCCGCTGCGCTGGCACCCGAGGCCTCACCACCGCCGAAACCGCCAAAGACGACATTGATGATCGAGCGATTCATCGCGCGGCACATGATCAGCGACAGGATGGCCCCGGAGAATCCCACGAGCGCGCCAACGATGATAAGGAGATTGTTCTCGAGCGTGAAACCGGTAGCGGCCGCAGCCCATCCCGAGTAGGAGTTAAGCATGGAGACGATGACCGGCATGTCGGCGCCTCCGATGGGGATGATCAGCGTGAAGCCGAGCACGAACGAAAGGATGGTCATGAGAGCGAGCGAGGTCACGCTTTCGGTCAGGGCGAAATGAATGCCGAATCCGATAGCCGCGATCGCGATGAGAGCATTGAGCAAGTGCTGACCCTTGAAGATCACCGGCTTGCCGGAGATGATTCCCTGCAGCTTGCCGAAGGCAATGACCGAGCCCGAGAAGGTAATTGCACCAATGATGATGCCGGCAGAGAGCTCCCCCATGAGGACCGGGTTGAGCAGGCCTGCAGACTGCCTGTTGATGAAGGTACCGATGGCAACGAGCACGGCTGCCATACCGACGAAGCTGTGCAGCGCTGCGACGAGCTGCGGCATGGCCGTCATCTGGATCCTGGCCGCAACCAGCGAGCCGATCACCGCACCCGCCGCGACGCCTGCGATGATAAAGCCGTAGGAGGTGATCTCTGTACCCAGCAGCGTTGCAACGATGGCGATGGCCATACCGGCCATGCCATAGAAGTTGCCCCGACGTGCAGACGCAGGATGCGTCAGCCCCTTGAGGGCCAGGATGAAAAGGATCGCGGAGACCAGGTACGCAACGGCCTGGGCGTTGACTGAAAGTTCCATTGTGCCGGCTCCTTATTTCTTGTCTTTTCTGAACATCGCCAGCATCCGGTTGGTCACCAGAAAACCGCCAAAGACGTTTATCGAAGCCAGGAAGACGGCAAAAAAGCCGATGATCTCCGTGGCAGTGCCGGCATTTTCAAAACCCGCAACCAGCAGGGCGCCGATGATCACGATGCCGGAAATGGCATTGGTCAGCGCGACCAGGGGCGTATGCAGCGATGGCGTGACGCCCCAGATCACCCAGTAGCCGATAAAGCAGGACAGGACAAAGATGTAGAGTGCAACCAGTGGTTCAGACATGGGTCGGTTCTCCGGATTCTAGCTTCAGGCTTCGGTGACCAGTGCAGCCCGGGTAATTTCATCATCCTCCGGGTTCTTCAGCACGGGGCCGTCCTCGCCGGCGTCAAACATGATGCCGATCAGGTTGAAAAGATTGTTGGCGTAAAACTGGCTGGCATCGGATGCCAGCATTGAGGGGTAATTGGTATGGCCGACGAGAATGACACCGTGCTTCTCGACAACCTTGCCTGCTTCTGTCAGTGGACAGTTCCCTCCCGTGGCAGCAGCAAGATCGATGATGACCGAGCCCTCGCGCATGCGCTCGACAACATCCTCTGGAATGAGGACCGGCGCCGGTCTGCAGGGAATCAGTGCTGTGGTGATAATGACATGGGCCTTGGCGAGTTCGTCGGAGAGTAACTCCTGCTGGCGCTTCTTCGCTTCATCTGACAACTCCCTCGCATACCCCCCCTCGCCTGCACCACTCTCGCCGACATCGATGGCGATGAACTTGGCGCCGAGGGACTCGATCTGTTCGCGTGTCTCCGGGCGGATATCGTAGGCATGCACATCGGCCCCAAGACGACGCGCTGTGGCAATTGCCTGCAGGCCGGCGACGCCTGCTCCGAGTACGACCAGGCGCGCAGGCTTGGCAGATCCGGCAGAGGTCATCATGAGGGGCAGGAAACGGCCGTACTGGACGGCGGCCTCGATGACGGCGCGGTAACCGGCGATGTTGCTTTGCGATGAGAGTGCGTCCATCGACTGCGCGCGCGAGATGCGCGGAATACGCTCCATGCCGAAGGTCACGATGTGCTTCTCGAGCAGCTTGTTGATCGTGCCATCATCCTCGCAATCCTCGAGATGACTGATGAGGATTGCCTTCTCGCGAAGGCCCTGCACGATTTCCGGAGTCGGCTTGCGTACGGAAAGAACAAGGTCAGCCGCCAGAGCCTCGTCCCGGTCGACAAGTTGCGCACCAGCCTCGACATACTGCGGATCGTGGAAGTGGGAAGGCTCGCCTGCACCTTGCTCGACAGTCACGTCGAAACCCTTTTTGATGAGCTTGGCGACGACATCCGGCGTGGCCGCAACGCGCTTCTCGCCGTCGAACGTCTCTCTGATAACCCCGATCTTCATGCGCTTCTGTGTCAGTGACTGAGTAAAATCGGACCATTATGGTGCGTGTCGCTGTGCGACTCAACCTAAAAAATTAGAAATTCCTAATCTTCCCCCGGCTTTTACAGCCATATCAGCCATGCCTTGCGGAAGGAGTGGAACCCGGCCTTGTCAGCGGCTGTGATAAACTCCGCGCAGCTTTTATTTCATGGACCTGTCCCGAATGAGTGAGCAAGCACGGCTTCCCTGGTTTCCTGTCTCCTTTTTTTCCATGATTATGGGGCTTTCCGGTTATACGCTGGTCTGGATCAAGATCGACGAACTCGGCATTCTCGGCTTTTCACCGGTCGAGATTTTCGCCGCTCTCTCGATTGCACTCTTCATCATCCTGTCCGTGCTCTACGTTGCCAAAATCCTGAAACATCGCCAGAGCGTCATCGACGAACTCAACCACCCGGCGATGCTGAGCTTTTTCCCCACGATCACCATCAGCCTGATCCTCATCGGGACCTTCACGTCTACCTGGCTGCCGTCACTCGCACTGCTGATCTGGTTCACAGGCGCCATCGGCCAGCTGTTGCTGACTCTCCTGATCCTCACGCGCTGGATTCATCACGATCACTTCGAGATCCACCATATCAGCCCGGCATGGTTCATCCCGGCTGTCGGCAACATCCTCGTGCCACTGGCCGGTGTAGCGAACGCTCCGATGGAGGTGAACTGGTTCTTCTTCAGCATCGGCCTGCTGTTCT
Source organism: Chromatiales bacterium (assembly GCA_050116235.1). Taxonomy (GTDB): domain Bacteria; phylum Pseudomonadota; class Gammaproteobacteria; order Chromatiales; family Chromatiaceae; genus Sva-25. The sequence goes on from JASFPB010000086.1 coordinate 6,346, forward strand.
GGATCGTACTCTTCACGATCATCATGTACCGCATGGTTTTCCACCACCCGATGCCGGAAAACCTCTTGCCAACACTCTTCATCATGGTGGCACCACCCGCTGTCGGCTGCATTTCCTACCTGCACCTCGAGCCCGACCTGGATAATTTTGCGCGCTTTCTCTACTACAGTGCCCTGTTTTTGACCATGCTGCTGCTGGTCCAGGCGCCACGTTTCGCACGGCTGCCATTCTCGCTCTCCTGGTGGGCCTACTCTTTCCCTCTGGCCGCCATGACAGTCGCCTCGCTGATGATGTACCAGGAAACCGGCAGTGATACTTTTCTCGTCATCTCCTACGCCCTCCTGCTGCTGGTGAGTGCACTGATTCTTCTGCTGCTCGTCCGCACCTTCAGCGCGGCAAGGCACAACCGCATCTGCCTGCCACCAAAAGCCTGAACGATTGGGGGTTGATATTTCACCCTGCCGGCGACATCCTCCAACGGCACACTCAACAAGGAAGCAAACACTCTTATGCGCCCAGCTCAGCTCGAAGTCATTCTCGATCAGGAATTTCTCAGCACGGAGGAGGGGCATCATACGCCCGTCATGCTGTGGGGTCCTCCCGGAGTCGGCAAGTCGCAGATGGTGGCGCAAATCGGCGGCCGGCATGGCGTACCCGTCATCGACATCCGTCTTTCGCAAATGGAGCCGTCAGACCTGCGCGGCATCCCCTTTCGCACCGGTGAACACGTTGAGTGGGCGACGCCGGCGATCCTGCCCGATGCTGTGCGTCACGGCGAAAAGGGCATCCTCTTCCTGGACGAAATCACTTCGGCGCCGCCAAGTGTCTCTGCCGCAGCCTACCAGCTGATCCTCGATCGCCGCCTCGGTGAATACGAGGTTCCCGACGGCTGGGCGATCTTCGCGGCCGGCAACCGACAGGGCGACCGCGGGGTGACCTACACCATGCCGGCACCCCTTGCGAACCGCTTCTCGCATTTCGAGTTCGAGACCAACCTGGATGACTGGGTTGCATGGGCCTATGCAAACGGTATCGATGAGCGCGTGATCGGATTTCTGCGCTTCCGTCCGGAACTCCTCTTTGATTTCGATCCGGCACATAATCCCGTTGCCTTTCCGTCACCGCGCTCGTGGGAATTTGCTCACCGCGGTCTGCAGAAGTTCGGTAACCAGCCGACCCTCCTTCAGGGAACCCTTCAGGCATGTGTCGGGCCGGCGGCCGGCGTCGAATTGAATGCCTTCGTCAACAGTCTTGACCAGATGCCGGATCTCGACGGCATCGTCGAGGGATCCGAGACAGCCGTACCGAGGGAAATCGACCTGCAGTATGCAGTTGCAGCTGCACTCGTTGGCCGTGCCATCAGGGC
>JASFPB010000087.1:0-7666 GCA_050116235.1 Chromatiales bacterium
CGTCGCGATCGGGTATGGGCGCGATGCAGCAGATGTCGCCGTCTATACCCAGTTTGGTCCTGCGGTCTATCCTGTGAGCCAGAAGATCCATGTCGAACTTCTGGAGTAGCTCACAAGCCTGGTCCCTGATCACACGCATAAGGTATCAGTCACGGAGTCCCGGAGATTTGTTCAGAAGACTGCTGCTGCAAGCTGTTTCCAGCCCTCTTCCAGTCCGTCCATTGGTGATTCCCTGAATCCGCTGCGACGGAAGTGGTGCATACGGCCCTCGATCCAGTCCGCAAGCAGGCGTGCTGTGACTTCGGGTTCCTGTGTCTTGAGCTCTTCGCCGCGCATCGGCGCCTCGCGCAATACCTGCCTGAATTGAGACTCGACACGTGAGAAGAACTGGTCGACGCGCGCATGCAGACGCTCGTTCTCGCCGGTCAGGGCATCTCCAAGGAGCAGCCGCGTGATGCCGGGGTTGCGCTCCGTGAAACCCAGTAGCAACCAGGTGATGTAATAGCAGCGCGCAGCCGCCTGCTTGTTTTCCTGAAGAATCTGGTTGATGCGACTGAAAATGCTTTCCTCTGCGAATTCGATCAATGCCTCGAACATCTTCGCCTTGCTTGCGAAGTGGCGATAGAGTGCGGCCTCCGAGACGCCGGCGGCACTTGCCAGTGATGCAGTCGTGATTTTCTTGCCCTGCTGGCGCTGAAGCTCCTGGGCCAGTGTCTCGAGTATCTGCTGCTTTCTTGATGGTCTCGGCATCTCTCTCTCAACTCCTCCTGATCAGTGTGCCGATTCCTTCGTCGGTGAAGAGTTCGACAAGTACTGCATGCGGTACACGACCATCGATGATGTGTGACGTGTTGACACCACCCTTGACGGCGTCGAGTGCACAATCGATTTTCGGCAGCATGCCGCCATGGATAGTGCCATCTTCAATGAGCGCATCGACAGTCTTCGTGTCCAGTCCCGTCAACAGGTTTCCCTCCTTGTCAACGAGTCCCTCGATATTTGTCAGCAGTATGAGTTTTTCGGCTTGCAGGACTTCTGCGACCTTGCCGGCGACAAGGTCGGCATTGATGTTGTAACTGAGGCCATCCTCGCCGATGCCGATTGGCGCGATCACGGGTATGAAATCGCTATGAACGAGCATATCGACCACCGAGGCATCGATGCTCTCGACAGAGCCAACATGGCCAATATCGATCATTTCCGGCGCATCGAGTCCCGGTGTATCCTTCGTCACCTTGAGGCGCTTTGCGCGAATCAGGTCGCCATCCTTGCCGGTCAGTCCCACGGCAGAGCCGCCATGGCGGTTGATCAGCGTGACAATCTCCTTGTTGACCAGGCCGCCCAGCACCATCTCGACCACGTCCATTGTTTCGGCATCGGTGACGCGCATGCCCTGAACGAATTCACTCTCCTTGCCGAGGCGCTTGAGCAGATTGCCAATCTGCGGGCCGCCGCCATGAACCACGACCGGATTGATACCAACGAGTTTCATGAGAACAATGTCACGCGCGAAACCCTCTTTCAGTTCCTCGTCGACCATGGCGTTGCCGCCATACTTGATGACCACGGTCTTGTCGCGGAAGCTCTGGATGTAGGGCATCGCCTCGCTGAGGACGTGGGCGACGTTCTGGGCTTTTTCTTTCGTGAGACTCATCGTTGTTTCGTTTTGTGTCTGTTGTTACTTGTCGGGGTTCGCAGTCATGGCGTGCTCTCAATGCCGCCCGGATGACCCGAAGCCTCCTTCGCCGCGATGGCTTTCATCGAACTCCTCGACGATGTTGAAGCGTGCCTGGACGACAGGAACGATCACGAGCTGGGCAAGGCGCTCTCCGATTTCCATCCTGAATGCAGTATTACCACGGTTCCAGCAGGAAACGAAAAGCTGTCCCTGGTAATCCGAGTCGATCAGCCCGACGAGATTGCCCAGCACGATACCGTGCTTGTGACCCAGACCGGAGCGGGGGAGGATGACGGCCGCCAACGACGGATCTGCGATATGCATCGCGATTCCGGTCGGGATCAATTCCGTCTGTCCCGGAGCGATCTCGAGGGGTTCCTGCAGCATGGCACGCAGATCCATGCCGGCGGAGCCCGGCGTGGCGTAGTCCGGCAACGGGAAGTCATTGCCGAGGCGGTCGTCGAGAATTTTCAGTTCAATTTCATGCATGGATTTTCTGGCTTATCAGTTCGACCAGCTGGCGTGCGAGGCGCAACTTGCCGGTCATGGGAAGTTCCTGCTGCCCGCCCTCCCAGAGCACGTGCAGCGCGTTTTCGTCGCTGTCAAAACCACCAACGCTCCGGTTACTGACATCGTTGGCGGCGATCATGTCGATGCGCTTGCGCTGGCGCTTCTCGTCGGCATAGGCCACGACATTATCGGTTTCGGCAGCGAAACCGACCGTGAATGGACCATTTGCGAGCGCCGCAACATCGGCAAGGATATCGGGATTCCTTACCAGGCGAATGTCCTGTGATTCGGCGGTTTTCTTGATTTTGCTTGTGGCGACTGTTTCCGGGCGATAGTCGGCAACGGCCGCCGTGGCAACAAAGAGAGCACAATCCGGGGCCCTCTGCATCACGGCATTATGCATCTCGAGGGCGGATTCGACATCGACACGCGTGACGCCGGGTGGTGTCGGCAATTGCGAAGGGCCTGCAACCAGGGTTACTTCTGCACCCTGTTCCTCGAGCGCCTGCGCGATGGCAAACCCCATCTTGCCGGAGCTGCGATTGCCGATAAAACGTACCGGGTCGATGGCCTCGCGTGTCGGACCGGCTGTGACGAGCGCCCTGACGCCTGCCAGTGTGCCGCTGCTGAAAATTTCATTCACGGTATCGAATATCTGTGCCGGCTCGAGCATGCGGCCCGGACCGACATCGCCGCAGGCCTGTTCGCCTGCTGCTGGTCCCAGGATCAGCCTGCCATGTTCTTGCAGTGTTTCGATATTCACCTGCGTCGCAGGATCCGCCCACATTTGCCGGTTCATGGCGGGCGCAATGGCCACCGGTGCCCCGGTCGCGAGGCAGAGCGTGCTCAGAAGATCCTCGGCACGCCCCTGTGCCATGAGCGCGATAAAGTTGGCCGTGGCGGGCGCAATGATGACGAGATCTGCCCAGCGCGCCAGCTCGATATGCCCCATGGCTGCCTCGTGTGCACTATCGAAGAGATCGCTGCGTGTCTCCCTGCCTGTGATGGCCTGGAAGGTCATGGCGCCGATGAATTCACCGGCGGAGCGGGTCATGACGACCTGCACTTTGGCGCCGGCCTTGACGAGGAGGCGTGCCAGTTCCGCGGCCTTGTAGGCTGCGATACCACCGGTTACACCGAGGAGGATGTGCCTGCTGGCAAGACTCATAATGTCGGAATGGGTTTCAGGTCGGCAGAGCGGGGGCGGTTGACATCGATCGCCTTGAACTCGGCCAGCCATTTCTCGAAAGACGCCCGTGATCCTCCGTGGGCACCGCGGGTAGCCAGTTTCTGGACACCAAGGCGCGTGACAATGGTGCGCCTGACGACAGCAGGATGTGCAGGATGGCGGGACTTGGTGATGTAAATATGCTCGTTGCCATCCGGCATCTCATAGCGCACATAGTTCGACATGGATATGGCCTTGCCCCGGGAGGCATCTGCTTCTGCCTGGACGAGGTATTGCTCGAACTTCGCACGTTGCTCCTTGCTGGGTTCCGGGCGTACATGGCTGCTGTCCATGAAGGAAGGGCCTTCACAGGCTACGAGCAGCAGCATGAGGGTGACTGCCTGAATGATTCTCAGCGGTAGCATGGTGGAAACAGGGTGGTCAGTCTGGGCTGATTTTTGGCAGATCATATCACAGAGCCATGCGTAGTAAGCAGATACTAACCTGTTTCGTGTTTGCTGACGGATATCTTGCGGGATGCTTTGGGAGAATTTTCGGGAAAAAGAAAACCGGAGCATGGGACTCCGGTTTCTTGATTGGCACTCTTCTGACCATTGTTCAGAGCTGCCTTTTTGTGCTCAAAGTTGTCACTTCCCGCTGTTAAGCACGAAACGCTGTTCATGCCTGAGGCCCATGTAGAGCGCGATGCACATCGCGAGCAGTACAAGCGTGAATGGCAGTCCCACGGTGATGGCAGCCGCCTGAAGTGCGCCGAGTGCATCGGCGCCACCGCCAAAAAGCAGTGCGCCTGCAATCAGGCCTTCCATCGTTGCCCAGAAGATCCGTTGTGGTACCGGAGCGTCGAGCTTGCCGCCCGCAGTGATGCTATCGATCACCAGGGAACCAGAGTCCGATGAGGTTACGAAGAAGACGAGCACCAGTACGATGCCGATAAACGAGGTAATGGTCGCCATTGGCAGGTTCTCGAGCATCTGGAACAGCGCCAGCGAAACATCGGAAATACCATTGGCGAGCTGGCCGACATCGGCCTTGACCTGGTCGAGGCCCGATCCGCCAAATGCTGTCATCCAGACAATGGTCACGAGAGTGGGTACCAGCAGCACGGCGATGATAAATTCCCGCACGGTTCTGCCTTTGGAGACGCGTGCAATGAACATGCCGACGAAAGGCGACCATGAGATCCACCATGCCCAGTAGAAGACTGTCCAGCCATGGTAGAACTTGTCATCCTCGCGTCCGACCCAGCTGCTCAGCGGCAGCAGGTTCTCGAGATAAGCGCCAGATGTGTAGAGCAGGTCACTGAAGATCGTGAATCCCTGGCCAACGATAATGACGAAGGCCAGGAGGATGACGGCAAGCGTCATGTTGATGTTGCTGAGCACCTTGACGCCGCCGTCGAGGCCACGCACAACAGAGACGATGGCAACCGAGGTCACGCCAATGATGATCGCGATCTGGGTATTGATGGTATTCGGGATATCGAACAGGAACTTGAGTCCGCCGGCCGCCTGCTGTGCGCCGAAACCGAGCGAGGTTGCGAGGCCGAAGATGGTCGCGAGTACCGCAACCACGTCGATGAAATGACCAAACCAGCCCCAGGAACGATCCTTGATAAAGGGATAGAAGGCTGAGCGGATCGTCAGCGGTAATCCCTTGTTGTAGGTGAAGAAGGCTAGCGACAGGGCAACAACGGCATAGATCGCCCAGGGGTGCAGCCCCCAGTGGAACATGGTGGCGCCCATGGCCGCGCGCGCTGCTTCCGATGTCTCTTTCTCGACATTCAGCGGCGTTCCCCACCAGTCTGTGTAGTAGGCCGTGGGTTCCGCAACGCTCCAGAACATCAGGCCGATCCCCATGCCGGCTGCAAAGAGCATGGCGAACCATGACATTGTCGAGAATTCGGGTTTCGCATCGACGCCGCCGAGCCTGATCTTGCCAACCGGGAGCAGGATCAGCGCGAGGCAAAAGAGGACAAAAATGTTCCCCGCGACGAGAAAGAACCAGTCGAAGTTGTCTATGGACCAGGCCTTGGAGCCGTCGAAGGCCTCCTTGGCATCGCCCGGAAACATCAATGTGCCGACGACGAAAAACAGCACAAGTAACGCCGAGATGACGAAGACGGGGTTGTGGATATCCATTCCCCAGGTGCGCAGGTTGTCCTGGCCGATTTCATAATCGGTGTTGTAACGGTCTGGCATGGTCGTTCTCCAGTTAGTGAGTTTTTATCGCCGGCACCGGCGTATCATCGGCGCAGATACCGGGACTTTGTTATTGAGGCGGGATCAGGGCGCGCTGAAGTCGTAGCGCAGGCCAACGGTGAAGACATTGCCGCCGTCGCAGGCGTAACAGGTTTCAGCAAAGCCGCCACGCTTCGTCGTGATGGCTGCGGTCTCTTCCTCGAAGTAGTACTCGGCGAAGAACTTCAGGTCCTTGTTGTACTGGAAGTCATAACCGAGGTGCGCGATGGTCTCGCCATAGTTGTCGACCTGGGCGATCATGCCCTTGAAGGTGTGCTTGCCCATGGTGTAGCCGCCATAGAGGTTGGCTGCGATGTCGCCATCTGCTCCGTAGCCACTCATGATGTCGCTGTCGAACGTCTCGATCTTGGCGCCGATGTAGATCTGGTCGGTCGCTTGCCAGGCGCCCGAAAGACCCCAGAGCCGGACATTGTCATCTCCACCGAAATCGTCGATACCACCGGCAATCGTCAGCTTGTCGAACTTGTAGCTGAGAGTCGCCTGGAGACGGTCGTCCTCATCGGTCCAGCCGTTATCCTTGCTGAAGGCCGCACCGAAACTGAAACCGCTGAATGATGGCGAGTAGTAAGTCACGGTATCGCCCTTCCTGAAGCTGGTATAGGTCGCGAAGCCGCTGTAGTAGCTGCTGAACATGTCGACCGGGTAGGCGATGGCGTTGTAGTAGGGAAGCCACATCTGGCCGATGGCGATGTCGCCGTATTTGCCCTTGAGGCCGATCTTGCCGATACGGATATCCTCGTCCTGGTCCCAGGGATCCTGTACGGCCAGGTTGGCGATGTCGAGCGGCAGTTCAAGCTTCGCGTAGCCTGTCACAACATCATTGAAAGCGTGTTCGAAATTCACGCCGATGCGCGAGTAGGCGTCGCGTAATCCCGTGTAGGACTCGAGCGCAGCCTGGTTGTCCGGGTCGACGTATTCGCCCGCTACGCGAAGTGAGCCATAGAAACTGACATCCAGGGCAGCTGCGGGTGCGGTGACGGCGAGGGCGAGCAGGGCGACTCCCGTGCTCATATAAAAGGTTTTTTTATCATGCATGACTCAGGTACCTTCGTTGGTTGTTGTCATCGTGGAATGGAAGGATGGGCGGCAGTATTGCCACCCAGGAGGGTCTCGCGTTGAGAGACGAGACGCGGGTCAGTTGGCGCCGGACCAGAAACGGCCGATCAATGCGGCAAGTGCGCGGGCGCGAATGATCTTGTCATTCGGCCCGGTGACTGAGGTGGGGATAGAGTGTGAAGCGATCAGCATGCCGACTCAGGCTTTCCAGCCAAGTTCCTCCGCGCGACGGCGTGCCTGCGCCGGAACATCGGTTGCGACAAAGTGGTGGTAGAGAGCCTGGACGCCGATCATGTGATTGATGACGGCATCGAGCTGTGTCTGGGTCGCAGCCGTTGTAGCCGCTGCTTCGTGTAATTCGAAGATAGCCTCGACACCGGCATGGTCCAGCAGGCCGGCTTCCTTCACGGCATCGGCATTGAGATATTTGTCGGCCAGTGCGCGCATGGCTCCCCATTTTTTCGGGTCCGTGTGCGCCGGAGGTGCCATGAAAGCGAACTTCTCGCGCTTGTAGAGTGTCTCGGGCAGCAGTCCTTTCATGGCTTCGCGCAGGACATACTTCTCGGTGCGGCCGTGTATGCGCATCGATGGCGGCAGTTGCGCCGCGTATTCTGCCAGGTGGTGATCGAGAAATGGCGGGCGTGCTTCCATGGCATTAGCCATGTCGACGCGGTCGCCACCCCAGGTCAGGATCTGCCCCTCGAGCATGGTCTTGATCCAGACGTACTGTGCCTTGTCGAGCGGGTGGCGTCCTGCGAGCGAGTCTGCATCGAGGGTCTCCGCTATGGCCGCGCCCGGCTTGTAATCGGCCAGGGCCGCACGGCGGTCAGTCTGTAGCAGGCCGGGTACGCGCTCTCCGCTGGCGAGCCAGGGCTGAAGACAGGAGGGTGTAAAACCCACGCGGTCGGTGAGTGCCGGATCATCGAGACTCTCCTCTGCGAGCATGGCCCCTTTGAAAAGCTTGTTGCTCTCTGC
>JASFPB010000088.1:0-7657 GCA_050116235.1 Chromatiales bacterium
ATCAGCCTTGATAGACAGGGGCATTACGGCTATTCTCCCAATACCTTTTGTCTATTCCAATTTACTTTTTTGGAATTCGGACCTCCCGCTGTTTAAACTATGCTCTTCGAGGGAATGAAAATACGTGCAGATCGTAAAAAATCACCGATCACGCCTTATTCTACGAAACAAATGTGGTAAAGAAAAAGAACAACAGGCAGGGTAGGTACATCTTTTCAGGGCAGGTACATCTTTTAGGGTTGTAAGAAATTCAACAAACAAATTCAGAATAACCAGGCTTGTGGGATTTCCAATCCTTCTGTCTTTTCTGTTTTTACATGCTTATCCGATTTCACGAGTCATTCAAGATTTCTATCATGCTGGACGCCATTCAGGATCTCTTAATAAATTGATTGTACGCAGGTTTAATTTTTAAGATTTCAAAAATCTTTAGAGAAAGTTAATTCCAATTATCATTCAAGAACGATGTCTAATTTTCCTATTAAGTACTTGATAAAAACAATAACAAGTCGAATATTATATTTTCTTGGGGGGGTTTATTTATTTAAATTAATAAATCATAAAAGGAATGTATTTATCGTTTGCAATTATCATAACTTTTCCAAATACCATAATTATAAATTGAAAAGAGGGTCAATTCACGAAACTGCTTACGAAAGAAACTTTGAGAAGCAGGTCAAATTCTTTAAAAAACACTTTCATTTTATGAATGCCTCAGAGTATTTCGAAAATAAGGTTAGTACAGGAAATATAAATTTTCTTATAACCTTTGATGACAGTTATAAAGATAATTATGATCTGGCTTTCCCTGTCTTGAAAAAATATAATGCTAAAGCAGCATTTTTTATAGTAACAGGTCTAGTAGGAACCGGAAACTGGTTGTGGCATGATAAAGTACATACCCTTGTATGCCAAAAGAAAATTTCACAATCCAAAGCTGGTAAAATTCTTGCAGATATGAATGCGGGGATTAAAGTACCTGATGATTTCATACAATTCGTAAACACTGAATTCAGAATCAATGAAGAGGAGAGGATGGTGATGAATTGGGATGAATTATCAGAAATGCAACAGGCGGGTTTTGAAATCGGATCCCATACGGATAACCATGCAATACTTCCATTCGTAGACGATGATATACAATATGATGAGATTAAATTATCAAAACAAAAAATTGAAAATCATTTAAAATGTGATTGTATTTCCTTTGCCTATCCTAACGGACTATATAATAAGGTTTCTCTAAAAATACTAAAGAATAATAACATCAAATACGGATATAGTACGATGCCTGGTTTTAATGATGCGCACGGAAATAAGCTATTGATTAAAAGGATTGGACTGAACGCATCAGATTCCATACCGGTTATTTTACTTAAACTCTTTGTAAATCAATTCAAGTAATTCAGTGAGTGTTCTATTATTAAAGGGCACCTCTAAAAATCCGCCCATTGACATACAATAGCACCATCTCTCCAATCAGGAACATGATGATGCAACCAGGCTTTTTCGACCAGGAAGACCGACTCGCAAAACTGGAGAAGCTGGGTGATCCATTGCCCCGGTTGGACAGCATCGTTGATTGGAAGGCCTTTCGTCCGCTGCTCAAGGTCATTCATCAAAAACAGCGCAAGAGCAACGCCGGGCGCAAGCCGCATGACGTCACCCTGATGTTCAAGATGCTGGTGCTGCAATCGCTCTACAACCTCTCCGACGACCAGACCGAATACCAGGTGCGCGACCGGCTCTCGTTTCAACGTTTTCTCGGCCTCTCGGCCGAAGACACCGTGCCGGACGCCAAGACATTATGGCTGTTCCGCGAACGCCTGGCGCGCCACGGTCTGACCGAGAAGCTGTTCCAGCAATTCGATGAACAACTGTGGGCCTCGGGACTGATCCCTCGCGGTGGTCAGATCATCGACGCCAGCCTGGTGGCGGCGCCGAAGAACCGCAACACGCGCGACGAAAACAAACAGATCAAGGAATGTGAAGTCCCCGAGGCGTGGGACGACGAGCCGAACATGAAACGCCAGAAAGACACGGATGCGCGCTGGACCAAAAAGCATGGCAAAAGCCACTACGGCTACAAGAACCACATCAACATCGACAAGCAGGACAAGTTGATCCGGCGCTACGCCGTCACGGATGCGGCGGTGCATGACAGCCAGGCTTTCGACGACCTGCTGGATGAGGAGAACAGCGGACGCTCGATCTGGGCCGATTCGGCCTATCGCTCACGGGAGCGCGAAACGCAGTTACGCGATGCGGGCTACATCAGCCGCATCCAGCACAAGGGCACGAGCAAACGGGCGCTGAACAAGCGGGAACAGGTCTCGAACCATGCTCGCTCCAGGGTGCGTTCCCGTGTGGAGCATGTCTTCGGCTTTCAAAAGACCACGCAAGGCAGCGTGCTGGTGCGAACCAAGGGTATGCTGCGTGCGGCCGTGAAGATCGGCATGATGAATCTGACGTACAACATGCGGCGCATGGAATACCTGCTCAGGGGTCAGTGCGTCCAGATGACGCCATAACGGGGAAATATCCCCGGAATATTGGCCGGATGGCCAATCTGAACGAAGATCAGCAGTGAAAGTGCCCTTGTTCAGTGTCTGGATCAGCTCAGCTCGGTCAATCTTAGCGAGTGGGCTGGGGAAAATAGATTAATCGAGGCGCCCATATGTCTACGTTTCGGAATACTCCTCCAGGGATACGAGGGAAGAACACAAATTAGTTAGAGGGCTCTTCCTGGCTGGAAAAGACCCTGAATGGACGACTGTTTTCACGCTTCTTTCACGTGACGAACAGGGCAATGATCCCAATAAATTCCTCTTTGCGGGGCGCCACATCCATCTGGTTAAGGTTGATCCCTACACTGGGCACGTCTGGTTGGGTACAGGCGACCGCGACGAGGATTCGATGATTATGTACTCGGACGACCACGGCTCGACGTTCCGCCGGTTAGGTTTTGGTTCTCAGGAGTACAGGACACTGGCGTTCTGGTTCACGGCGGGATTCGTTTACTGGAACATGGACGCTAGGCCGCCACAGAAGATATTTCGGGTGGCACGCCTGGACCTGGCCAATCGCCGGACACTTACTCCAGTTCTCGGGGAAGGGATGACTACGCCGGGTGTGACCTACTATGTCGTGGCCTCCGACAACAGCAATCGCTTTCCGGTGAGCGTCGGCCAGAGATATGTAGAGACAGAGATGCGACACCTCGACGGGTTGCATAAGGTGTTGGCGGTCGACGACGAGCTATATGACTTCAAGACGGCTGTAGCGGACTTGACCAATGGCTCCCACTGGTCGATGCTCCCGGCGGCGACAGCCACCGGCGATGAAGTGTTTTTAATGTCCTCGAGCCCCGAGGGGTTTGCGCGCTTCCGGACGAGGGATCCCCGCGCCCGCGTCTTCGGGATCAAGGAACGCCATGACGGGCAAGTCGATGTACAGGAGCTTCTCACCTCGGAGACTTGGCGCGAAGGTTATGATAGAGCTCGTCTTGATCCTGTTGTCCAGGATGCGGATGGGAATGTCTACTTCAACGGAATGGGCACAAGACACGGTGATTCCGTATACAAGAGCAGACTGATCTGGCGGGATTTTCTGTGAGGCTCGGGAGTGTCCATGCCAACGGCCATGGGGATCAGCGCCACACCGAACCCTGTAAAGTGCTTCTCGCAATGGCCGTTTCTCTCACCCCGTTCTCTCCCGGAGGGTGAAGGAGGCGGGGCGCGCTACGCGCTACTTTCATAGTAAGAAACAAGCATTCACCCGATGTGCACCCGCCAGTGATCGCAGTTGTGGCATGCCGTCTGGTGTGCATTTCAGATAAATGTACCTTCGACTCGGCCGGCTCCTGGCACGGGACTGAGGGGTGGACGCCTTTCTTCAGAGATAGGGCATTGTATCCGGGACGCCCATAGCCAATGAGCCGGCTCATACTGCGCCCTGTAGTCGGCCGGCATACAGCTTCGATGTCACTTCGCGCTTGTCTTTGACTACGGGAGTTCCATTGACTGTCTCGGAAAGGAGCAAAAGATGCGTTCTCGTGATGTGCTCTACCGTTGCTTGCCGACGATTGGCCAGACAGCTGGCTTAAACCGGTTCGGAATTCGAACCAGGCGTTGTATTCGTGTTCGGGATCGCTACCTTAATGAAATCCGGCTGACGGACTCCTTTTCCATGGCACAGCAGGTTCAATAGGTTGGCGATCCACTTCGCACGATCTTGATGCACGTGATCCGGACCGTCCCCCGCTACCGCGTCCTGACGTCGCTTCTTGCCGGCCTTGAGCGCTCGCCAGCGAACCCGTATGCTGCTCTGGTGGAGTTTCCTGTTGTGACGCGCGCAGAGGTTTTCTCCACACCGGACATGTTTCGAACGTCCGGCCCAAAAGGCCGGGGCTTCGTCAAGACTGTCTCTTACGGCGCTACGGGAACACAGTTTGAGACCTGCATGACCAGACAGGTCTACGACCGCGCGGATGCACTGGCTTGGTGACACAACCACAGAATGGCAACATCCGTTAGCGTCTTGAAGACACCGTAACAGGACGGGACCACGCATGTGATCTTTGAGCCGCTGGATTTCATTGCCCGGCTGGCTGCGCTGGTGCCAAAACCCAGAGTCAATCTGACGCGTTTCCGTGGTGTCTTTTCGCCCAACATCAAGCACCGGGTGTTGGTGACTCGGGCCAGGTGGGCGGCAGGGGAGGGGCAACAAGGCCAGGAGAGCCGATGAGCCGCCCACACTCGCAGGGCGGCGGATTTACCATTTGTAGCTGGTTGGTGTGGCAAGGTGCGGGCTTCGGGCGCCATCGAACTGGGTTAGAGTTCGGCCTGATTTCGTCTTTGTGACGAGCAGTGTGATTTTTGCGATTATCGGCCGCCAGCTTGAATGTGGCGGCTTCTCCTCTGTGTAGCGGGTTGGATTTTCGATGTGTGGGATACTGGGTTCGGTTAATAGTGCGCTGAGTGTGAAGGTGCTGGATTTGATTGCTGCTCGAGGTCCGGATGATTCCGGTCTTGAGTCGTACTCGATTGGGCGGCACAATGTTGATTTCGGGCACCGCCGGCTGGCAATTGTGGACCTTTCGCCGGCAGGTCATCAACCGATGGTTTCGCAGTGCGGTCGCTATCACCTTATCTTCAATGGCGAGGTCTACAACCACGCTGAAATACGCGCCTCTTTGAAGTTCACTAGTTTCCGCGGTCACTCGGATACTGAAACCCTGCTTTACGCACTGATAGAACGGGGTGCCGAGGCTCTACGCAGCTTCAATGGAATATTTTCGCTGGCCTTCCTGGATGAAAACGAGCAGCGATTGTTCCTGGCGCGAGACCCGTTCGGGGTGAAGCCGCTTTACTATCGTTTTTCTGCTAACAAGCTGCAGTTCGGCTCGGAACTGAAGCCGCTATTGGCCATGCAATCAGCAGAAGTGGACACCGCTTCGTTGGCTGAGTTGTTGCGGCTCCGCTATCTGCCCAGTCCGGATACCTTGTTCAAGGACATACGACGCTTGCGCCCAGGGCATTTTCTCGACGTAAATCTCCGTGGTGATAACATTCGTTCGCAGGAAAATCGATTTCTGGTGACTCCTCCTGCTGAAACCGATATGTCCTTTGCTGAAGCTCAAAAGGTTTACGGAGAGCTATTCGAGCAGGCGGTGGAGCGCCAGTTGATGGCCGATGTGGAAGTCGGCGTGTTGTTAAGTGGTGGCGTCGATTCTGCGCTGGTTGCGGCAAATGCCGCGCAGCGAGTCGACTATCCGATGAAGGCCTTCACAGTCGGCTTTACCCAAGATGATGTTGCGGATGAGATCGACGATGCTGCCGAAACGGCTTCTTTGCTCGGATTGGATCACCGGGTCAGCAGGATCGGTGCAGAGGATTTTTTCGGGATCATGCGTAAATGCGTCGAGATTGTGGAGGAGCCGTTGGCAACGACCTCTATCATCCCGATGTACTATCTTTCGAAGCACGCTGCCGAGTCGGTAAAGGTCGTGATGTCCGGCCAGGGGGCTGATGAACCGCTTGGCGGTTATGGGCGTTATCGTGGTGAGTTGATTGCACCCTACTTTCCGAGCTTGTTGGGTGGGCCAGCCAGGGCCTTGGCCGGTGCACTGGGGGTCAAAAAAGACAAGATCCTCAGGGGGCTTTCGACAATTGGGATCCGCGACGATGTGGATCGTTTCCTGGCAAATTATTCAGTTTTCGATGCACCCCAGATCAATCGTTTGACTGGCGTTGAGGAGGATAGGGCCAGGGAGAAGATTGACTACTTTTATCAGCTGCTCGATTTGCGTTCACGAAGGTGCCCGGTAGAGCGCATGATGGGGTTGGATTTGCGAATGAATCTTGCCGATGATTTGTTATTGTATACAGACAAGATAACAATGCACCATTCTCTGGAATGCCGGGTACCGATTCTGGATCATGAGCTGATTCGTTTCGCGGAATCCCTCCCGGCGCATTATCGTCTGAAGCTCAAGCAGGGTAAGCGTATCCACAAGGCCTATGCGGAACAACGCCTGCCTACCAGGGTTGTGCACCGCCCCAAGAAAGGGTTTTGGTCTCCGACCAATATCTGGTTCAAGGACTCAGGTTTTCTGACAGAGGCATTGCTGGAAAACGGGAGTCGTATGGATACCTACTTTGATAGCGAGGCCGTATCCCAGGTGTTGCATGAGCATGTTTCCGGGTTTGACCGGCAGCGCCAGATTTTCCTTTTGTTGGCAATCAGGCATTGGTTGGACTTGTTTGGCTGATGCCGCTCAGGGCATGTAGATAAGGCATAACCGCCCAGCGCAGGAAGTTGAGGTTACGTTTTGATCCGAGAGCTTCAATTTGCGAGTAGATCCCTTTCTCGGTCATGAACGTGGCGCGTATCTGCTGGTTGAGTTGCCTGGCAAACTGCGGCTCCCCCAGCAATGTGGCGAGGTTCATCGCCTCGGCATTGTCGTACAAATCAAATTTGACCAAGCCGGGCTTGTTTTTCACCGAAAATCTGCGGAACAGCCCGGCATTCCCGTCGAACATGGTGTGTTTGATATATTGCCAGCCGCTGCTGACGCATTCTTCAGCCCCTGGCAATGCAAGCTCAAGAGAGACCTTGTGAAGGTTCTTGACGACGATGCATGAGTGAAAGCAGTCTATAAAGGAGTTGTCCTTCAGGGCATACATCCATGAACCATCCTCTTGCTGCTGTTGTTGTACGAAGCGGTATAGTTTTCGTGCCCGATCGGCGGCCTGCTGTTGTTGTGGCTGGTCCAGAAATGGCATGCATAGCACATGCGCCAGCAGCGCATAGGAATTGGCATTGATGACTATGCGATCCTTCATCGGCGTGTATGAGGTTGCGATCCAGTCATCCCCGCTGTCCAGAACCTGAATGTCTTCATTGAAGAAGCGGTAAATCTCGAGGATGGCGTCTCGGTAGCGACCTTCTTCGGTAATGTTTTCGTATAATACAAAGGCCTCCAGCATGTAAGGCGTCATTGTGGAGAAAGGGGTGTTTCGCGAGTAGGAGAAATTTGCGTCAACAGCGTATTCGAAGCCGAGACCCCAGCCATATCCATTGAAGCCATGGCAGCGGTTTTCGATCAGCCAGTCGAGGTGGCATTTTACCCAGCCCAATGTTGTTTCACTGGGCT
>JASFPB010000089.1:0-7655 GCA_050116235.1 Chromatiales bacterium
CTGGAGGTACTATCTGTTGATGTGCTGGAGGTACTATCTGTTGATGTGCTGGAGGTACTATCTGTTGATGTGCTGGAGGTACTATCTCCGCCATCGCCCCCACCACAACCGACGAGTGTGGCCAAAAATAAAGATGTGATGATACTGCGTATTGAAAATGTCTTGATGCTCAATGGTTACTACCTGGATGGAGAAGATTTTGCTTCGATACGAATTGATAGCTAGTTAGATCACATTCGCCAAAGC
This sequence comes from Chromatiales bacterium, assembly GCA_050116235.1. Taxonomy (GTDB): domain Bacteria; phylum Pseudomonadota; class Gammaproteobacteria; order Chromatiales; family Chromatiaceae; genus Sva-25. Next base: position 247 of record JASFPB010000089.1, read on the forward strand.
AAGCAAGGAAGGTGGACGAACTTTCTATAACTAATGCCTGGTAAGAGTTATTTTGTCCATGTTGATCATGGCTAATCAACGCTGCACAATGTACAGGACATTGGGGCTGTAAGCAACAAAGGGAAGTTAAACCTACCCACCGATTTCATTGCTAAAATCTATCACTGTAAAGGGTTCGTGTGAGAGGCCCCCGAATTCTGAGCCAGATCTTTAGTGAATTTCTGACCTTCGTTTGGCCCATTGGGCCCTGTATTCCGGGGGCGAAAGATCATTGAGAGACCTCTGGAGGCCGGATTTCATCATACTCCCGACACCAGGCTTCCAGTTTCTCTTTCGCGTCCTTCATGCCATCAAACCAATGCACGTTCAGGCATTCGTCACTGAGCGCTCCATTGAAGGATTCAATGAATGCATTATCGGTCGGCTTGCCGGGTCTTGAAATTTCCATCGTGACCTTATTGGCATACACCCACAGATCAACGAGACGCCCGGGCAATTCGCTGCCCTTATCACGATGGATCCATTCCGGGCACGTGGGTAAGACTTGATTCCGCGCACATGGGTAGCACTTTTAGCTCGAAGGTGTTCTCCCCAACGGGCTCTACCCTTCCCTATCATAGAAATTACAGGCTTGCGTCACATGTGGGCCTTTTTTATGTCCGAGGCACCAAGGGACTATGGATTTGGGGGAGTCCTTTGGTGTGTTTCAGGGCCGAAGAAAATATAGGAGAACGCTGCCCCTCTTCATTTTATTCTGGCAAGCCTGCCTTCCTGAGATCACTGATTAACTTGTCAAGATAGGCAGGATTAGTCATCGGTATTGTCTGACGTGTATGCGTGAGTGTCTCTTTGGGATTCAGGAACTGTACTTCTTCAATCTCCCACTCGGCTTCATCCATGCGGTTAACGTTGACGTAACTCGCAGCAAGTAAGAGCCTGACTTGAATTACGTTCTCGTTGCGCTCTTTTGCTTTTAGCAGATACTCGATTGCTTCCTCATAGCGCCCCATCGTGTAATAAGCACGCCCGAGGTTGTAGTAGTAGTCCCAGGTGAAAAAGGGATTCAGTCGCATCCCTTTCCTGATGTATTCAATTGCTTTTTCAGGCTCTCCCCTGTTGTTCTTGATCAGTGCCAACAGACCGTAGCCATCGGCATAGCTAGGAGCAATTCGTATAGCATCTTGCAGTGCTTTTTCTGCCTTTTCGAAATCACGCTTCATCATGTAAGCAAATCCGAGTGACCAGTAGGTCTGCGGGATCGAGTCGTCAAGCTCGACGCCCTGCTTGCCCAACTGCACGGCACGATCAATCGTTTCAATCGGTGTATCCGTCCATCCCCTGCGATAGGAAACCGACATGGAGTAAGCCAATGCACCGTAAGCTCGTCCATAATCCGGGTCGGCATCAATCGCCTTTCTGTATGCCGCGCGCGCCTCTTCGTGGCTCTCCTTTGTCTGTATTTTCGACAGCCTTTGCCCCTCCAGAAAATAGTCATACGCAAGAAGGTTACTCGTGGCTGCCCTATCAACACGCTCCATCTCCTGGCTAGGCGGCTTCAGATCAAATGCAGTGAGAATGCTGTTGGTGACATCATTTTGAACGGCGAAGATCTCTTCAACACCCTTGTCATAGCGTTCTGCCCACCTGTTGTATCCATTCCTGGCGTCGATCAATTGTGCATTGACTCTGATTTTTTCGTGGATACGCCTCACGTTGCCCTTGAGAATGAAATCAACACCCAGCTCCTCGGCGAGTGTTTGAGGCGAAATATCTTTTCCCCTGTAATGATTGGTTGAGGTGCCGGAGATAACCAACATGTTTGAGAGACGTGAAAAGTCAGTAATCAAGTCTTCGGTGAGGCCATCTGCAAGGTTCAGCTGAACAGGGTCATCTCCCAGGCTCTCAAATGGCATGACTGCAAGGGAATAAACAACATCCTGAGATGCAATCTCTTCTTGCACCTGCGGACCATACATTTGGTAAATGAAGTAAAACGAGATAACAGCAATCGTCAGGACCGCCACGAATGGCAAACGCCATGCAGGAAATCTCGACATTTCCGAAGGCGGACTTTCTGCAACTACAACTGACGCGGATTTACTCGGTTCAGGAAGACCAACAGCAGCGATCAGGCGATAGCCCACTTTTGGGATGGTCTCGATAAAAAGCGGATCATGATGATCATCACCTAGCGCTTTTCTGAGCTTGTTCACAGCATTCGAGAGCGCTTCATCACCGACAACCATATTCGGCCAGAGCGCATCCATCAGATTGCTTCTGCTGATCGACTCTCCTGGCTTCATAGCCAAAAACAATAGTAATTCGGCCACCCTGGGTTCGAGCTTCACGATCTCATTTTCACGTTCCAGCCTGTGTAGATCAGCATGAAACAGCCAGTCGCCTATCAGGAATTGCTGATTTTCTGGTGCTTGATCTGAACTCATCCGATTGATAACTCCATTCGCAGGGGATTTCTATCTGATTGATTTATATGGCCGTTATCTCTCCGTTATCAAAACATTAGACATCCTTGAATGTTTCGTCAGGAGGTTTTTCTGTCCCTCAATTACAACTTTAACCGAACGCGGCACAAAGACCAATTCAACACGAGGTAACAGACCAATGAAAACACAAAACATCACAAAAGCACTGTTCGGAATGATCCTGGCACTCTCCAATACAGGCATCCATGCCGGCGATACCTACCAGTACAAAGTCCTGTTTAACCCGAGCGAGGCCAATCTCGCATCTGAAAAAAGAGGTCGTGTCATGATCTATAACGGGATGAAAGAAGAGGAAGTGGAGATGGCCATGGAGAATCAATTCGATCGAATTGAAAACATGATGTTCATCAATACGCAGCGACGGACTGAGACCGGTGAGTACGTTGCAGATGATGATGACTGCTGAATGACTGAAATTAAAGTGAAGGAGAGGTATCCCGATACCTCTCCTTCACTGGATTAATTTATCTGAGTCTCTCGGCTAAAGTCTGCCAGAAAACTCCAGTTACGATCTGTTCAGGTTCAGGGGAAGCTTACGCCTGCCCTCCGGAACCCCTGTTTTCCCAAAGTATTGCTACTCGCCGTAATTGGCGCGCAACTGCAGCACTCCGGCTCCGAGCCCCAGGAGAAGCAGCGCGAATGTCAGCAAGCCGCTGATCATCGGGACAAGCTGGATGAGACCGAGAAGAATGATGACGAGCGACACGGAAATCAGCCTGCGACCTGTCGAGCTGACATCCTTATTCAAGCGTCTTGCTCCCCAGTCTCCAAGAAAGAAGCAGGAAATGAGCAAGCCGGGAATCATCGCCACGAGATAGAGTGCCAGTAGGCTCAGACCGACCCATACGCCCAACACGATACCCATCAGCAAGATTGCAAGAACCGGCGCTACGATCAGCACAACCAGGCCGACCGCGAGACTCGTCCATGGAGTGGCCGGGATCCTCCCGGCTGCCGACATCGTGAAACCCGGGAACAACAGGTAAAGAACGATAGCGGCGACGATCAGGCTGAGCGAAAAGAAGATGACATAACCGCCACGGTGCAGCTCCGCCCTTTTAACCTTTTCATGGGAGATATCACCGGTAATTGTTGCATCGGGATGGATTGTCGCTTCGCCGGGGCTTTTATACAGGAGGCTGCCCTCGATGACAGTACCTTCGAGTATTTGAATCTCTCCCCCTTCGAGAAGGACGTCACCATGAACGGTACCGGACAGCCGGATATTGCCGGCCATGATGGAAAGATCTTTGCCGATCGTCCCTGCCATGGAGACATCGCCTCCAGCCAGCCATGCGTCGCCCCCGGTAAAGGTTCGCGGTGAAATCCTGATTTTTCCTCCCGCCACGACGAGGCCGTCGCCAACCAGGGCATCGATCTCGATATCGCCACCTGCCGTTCGAATGTCATCGAAGACTTCTCCCGTGATACGTATCGTACCGCCTGCGGCCATCACATCGCCCTTGATCTGTTTCCCGATGTACATGTCACCACCCGCAGCGACAATGTCTCCGATAACAATCGCATCGATGTCAACGGTGCCGCCAACGACGTAGAAATCTTCATCGACCGTACCGCGCTTGGTTACAGTCTCACCGGACTCAGTTGCGCAGAAAGCAGCAAGCGGCGACAGAAGCAGTAAACCCAGTAGCAGGGTCTGAATAGCACGTGTTCTTCTGTTCATCATCGATCCTTCCCGTTTGGAGCAGCAAATAACTATTAAGCAACCTCTGAGATTCAAAATCAGAGCTATCTATAGTTAGTTATAGCGCATGAAGACGAAACAATCGGGGGTTGATCCTCTTTCGATAAATTGGTCCACCCTGATGAGCAAAACGGAGGATCGAGAATGGACATCAAACCACACAAACCAGAAGAAATCGTCCAGAAACAGCGGGAGGTATAACTCACTGTCGGCCCACCACATACATCTCGGTTGCTAACAACGACTTATGGCAAACCATGGGCCGTTTTCTTTTGAAGGCACCAGGGGACTATGGATTTTGGGGAGTCCTTGGGTGTTTTTTCGTGGGCTCGAATAGGCACAAAAAATATTCGGACGATGGTGTTTCGTCTACGAAAAGACGGTTTTTTCTGAAAGATACCGCATCATGAAAGGCTTTCCCGAACTGCGCAGTACCCCTTGAGAAGGAGATCCAAGATGAATTTATCCCATGGATGCTATTATTTTGCATTGTCAGGGTGTGGTACCTGGCAGGGACTGTATTCACAGGACGGAGTTCTTTCTGGACACTGTCACTCTGCTGGCCACATTCTATGATGGGTTTCAATATCGGCCGTAAAATTCATTTGAAGCCGAAAAAATTCTTCAGCGTCATGAAACAGAATCGAATACCCAACTTGAGGTAGGAAGGCCCTGATTTTGTTGAGATTTAGCAAGAACATCCTGGGGGGGCTGCTCTTCTTGCAGGCGGGATTTGCATTCGCTTCAGAACAAAACATTTCCGTTGCTGAATCTTCTCCTGAAAATGCAGCGCCAAATGACCTGACGACCAAGGCAACATCCGATCTCAATTCCCTGAGAACCACAAATGGCATGATCATGCTGGATTACCAGGTGATCAACCTTCCCGGAAATGAATCAATCGATCTGATGGGTGTCCAGTATTTCCACCAGATGAACAATACCTTATATCTTGGCATGGGAATCCATGCTCCGCTGTTTCATGGTAACTATGGCGGATTTATGGTCTTCAATGCCACACTGCATGCCCAGAAAAAGATACATGGCAACTTGTTCCTCAATGGTGGAATCTCACTTGGCGGGGGGGGCGGTGGCTCCAGTGTGCAACAGAGCAAAATCCTCTCTGGCGAAGGCGGATTCATCAAAACCTACGTCGGGATGGGCTACGACTTTGGCAGTTTCTCGGCCGGTATCAATTATTCGAAAGTTAACTTCACAAAAGGCATTATCGACGATGCTCAGATCAATTTGTTTTTCCAGAAGCCGGTTTATCTTTCACTTGGTCCGTACTCGGCAGCTGGAAAAACGAGTAATCCAGAGCAAGTTTTGCCAAAGACCGGAGAGAATACCTTTACCTTTGAATTGAATAACATTCAACAGCTAAGCCCAACGGGGAAAAACAAGGATACGATCCATACATTCAGCCTGCAGTATTCTCACTTCCTGAAAAACAACTATTATGCCTTTATCAGTGCGGAAGTCGGCTACGATGGTATGCCTCTCTATAACCAGGTCACAGGTGGCTTTGGTAAAAAGTTTTCCATTCTTCCGCGCGTCAATTTCTATAGCCAGATCGCATTCGGTTCGGGTGGATTTGCACCGGAAGAAATCGATACCGGCTCCGGTTTTCTTGTTTATCCGAAATTATCACTTGAATACATGCTGAGCGATAATATTGGCGTCGCCCTATCGAGCGGCTATCTGTCCGCCCCCAAGGGCACCTCGAGAAACATCACCTGGGGTGCGGCTATCAATTACCGTCTCTCTTCCAATAGAAATGACACATTTAGCGGATATCGATTCAGCATGTTCCAGCAATCTGAAGTCAATGTCAGAATTGGTGATACAAAGCACGGAAATATCGACTATCTGGCGATGCGACTGGATAAACTCATCAACGATCACTGGTATATCCCGATTCAGGGTGGGGTCGCTTATAATGACTATCGAGAGTTTCCGGGGCACGGAGAACTTCTTGTAGGGATAGGAATACAGAATGCCTATAACAAAAACAGAAAACTGCAGGGTTTCTTACAGATTGCTGCAGGGCCGGATTCACGCGGTATCATTCTGAAACCGACAATCGGCCTCAATTACAGCATTAGCGAAAATGTAGCGATCTACGGTCATCTTGGCAAAACCATGTCGCTGCATGACATCGGTCTTTACTCCGAAAACGAGCGCTTCAGTTCTTACTCGCTCGGTTTGGGACTAACGTACAGATTCTCGCTGCTTTGAGGGAGTGCTGTCTCCGCGGGGGATTCGCTCTATAGACAGGTTGATGGCAAAGGACTATCCCCAGTCTGCCAGGTAAATGCACTTGCAAGGCTGACCTCGACTTGATGGTCATGACATGCCCTGAGCGAGTTATCCAGCTTCATCCTGCTTCATTTATGTACCCTTTATTATTCACAGAACTTCTTTGTTCGATCACGCCAATATGCCTCAGTCTCATCACGTTCCTCGTCAGATATCCAATATAGCTCACCTTCCGAGCCCTCTCGTGCCATAGGCATACCCTTGGACTCTTCTATAAACCTGATTTTCTTTTTGGCTTCTTCACACAGCCTTGCCTTTTTTTCCCGTTGCAGCTTTGCCTGTAGTTTTGCGCGTTCTATTTCTTTCCGTTCCATGTCTCTTTTTTGCATTAAATTCCCTTAGTAGTCGCCTTTGGTGTTCCAGACGCTCTTGCATTCCTTGAATATCTTCTTCACTTGGACATTTTGGCGTTTTGAGTTCTTCACAAGGACCATTGGGTGGTTCATCGGAATAGTGCACCTGCCCTTGCTCATCTATCCACTTATAAGCAGCGTTACTATGAGCCGTAATCCCCAACAAGAACATTACAAATACAGTCATGAAAAACTTATTCATATTTTATCCGTTTCACTAAATATCGTTTTACAGGATTTAACACCCCTGATCCTTCTTCAACAAGTGATCCAGTTTGAATGGTAGTTCATCGCCCATCATAGAGCGAAAGTGCAGTACCATATATGCACACAAGCCTTGGAGACATCGTACGCTTTCATCAAGTCAACGACGAACGATAAATCATGAGACGTCCTCATTCGGTGACACCAAGGTGTAAACCTCACACTTTTAAGAAAAACAGAATCCTGCAAGGTTAGAACACCCGGAAATGACAGTATCAGATGAATGAAATAGTGCGAACAGGCATGGCAGGCAAACTGTTGATC
>JASFPB010000090.1:0-7640 GCA_050116235.1 Chromatiales bacterium
ATACAGGAGGGAGTGATGCGTTCAGCTGCCCGGAGCTCGTTAGAGAGCAGTATGATCAGCAGTGTCAGCAGGCTTCTTGTCTTTCTGTTCACGCAGTGTCCGGGCCGCATATCGGGTGGCGCAGTAGTTGGCGAATGGAATACCATCCACCGTGTGCAGGATTGTACCAGTTAATGTCTCCAACCCTACAGGAGCAACGCAGCAGGTCGGCCGGGACAGCCATGTGGCAACTCGGGCTATAATCGCAGACGGTTTCCTCCTTGTCAGGCCACGGTTCTTCATGACAGACAGATTTGAGCAACTTCGTGCATGGCTCGGCAGCCAGTCCGGCCTGATGGTGGATACCCTGGAGCAGGTCGCGGGCGACGCAAGCTTCAGACGCTACTACAGGGTGGCCTGCGATGGGGGTATCACCAGAGTCATCATGGACGCACCGCCCGAGCATGAGGATTGCCGCCCCTTTCTCGATGTCACAGCCAGACTCGAGACGGCAGGGGTGCATGTGCCACAGATTTTCGCACAGGATCTCGACCAGGGATTCCTGCTGCTCGAGGATCTCGGGGATATCCAGTACCTCGACCGGCTCGACAGGAATTCCGCAGCACGACTCTACGGCGACGCGCTCAGAGCGCTCCTGGCTTTTCAGACCTCTGCGCCTTCGGATGGCTTGCCGCCCTATGACGAGGCTTTGCTGCGATTCGAGATGGAGCTCTTCCGCGAGTGGCTCTGCGGCAGGCACCTGGGACTTTCGCTGGATGCGCAGGAAAATGCCATGCTCGATACACTTTTCACCCGGCTGGTGGAGAATGCGCTCGAGCAGCCGCAATGCTTCGTGCACCGTGATTATCACTCGCGAAACCTGATGCTGACTGACTCGCGCCCGCCGGGAATCATTGATTTTCAGGATGCCGTCAGGGGGCCGGTCACCTATGACCTGGTGTCCCTTTTCAAGGATGCCTATATACGCTGGCCGCTGGAACAGGTCGACCGGTGGGTGGCGGATTATGCGCTACAGGCACGGCAGTCCGGTCTGATCAATGAGGCGCAGGAACCGCAGTTTCAGCAGTGGTTCGACCTCATGGGTCTGCAGCGCCATATCAAGGTGGCAGGCATCTTTGCGCGTCTTTACCGTCGCGATGGCAAGACCGGCTACCTCGCGGATATCCCGCTGGTGCTCGACTATATCGTCGAGATGGCAGAACGTTACCCGCAATTTTCGGGCCTTGCCGATCTCATCAGTTTCCGTGTGAGGCCTCTGCTGGAAACAGCACCGGCTCAGGCGTAATGCTGCCCGGCCGCTATTCCTGCCGATGAGATGATATTTCTCAAATGACCGCCATGCGCTAATAGCCGGGCTTCTCACGGTTGCTTCATTGCCAGATAATCACCGCAAACCGACGCATTCGGGTAACGTCATGAACAACTTCCAACGGGTTTCTGTCTGGTCGCAATGGATGCGACTGGCACACTGGTCCATCGCGCTCTCTGTGCTGGTATTGATGGCCACGGGCTGGCTTGTCACCAATGCACCGAGCGTGGCCGCCGGTGCCGGCGATCTGCATGGCTATGCCGCGTCGGTCCTCATGGCCGGCCTTGCGCTGCGTATCTGGCTGCTGTTTGCGGACAGGGGGGTTGGCGGCTGGGAGGCGCTGGTTCCATCCGGAACAAATCTGCCAGCCATGAAGCAGATGCTGATGTTCTATTTCACGCTTGGCAGGTCGCCCCTGCCAGCCTGGTATGGCCACAACCCGCTTTGGGTTCCGCTCTATGCCTTGCTTTATCTCTTCCTTCTCGTGATGGCCTTCAGTGGCCTCTTCATGCAGGAACATCCGCTATTCGCGGGTATCTATCTGCCATCCATCCATCGCGCCTTCGCCGGGATCATCAGCGGTCTGGCGCTTTTTCATGTCCTGACGGTGGTCCTGCAGGATATCAGGGGCAAACGGGGGGATGTCTCCGCCATGCTCAACGGCTACAAGTTGTTCGATACGGAGAGGCAGGACCTTGCCGGGCCCGGCAAGCAATCCCCCGCTGTTTCAATCGACAATATCGGGCGTGATCGCAAGAGAGACCGCTAGGAATCTTTCGACGGGGGGAAGGATCGCCGCGCAGTACTGTGATCAGGTCCTGTCAGAGGTTGCGGATGTAGGCGATGATCTCCTGCTGCTCTTCGGCCGTGATGTCAGGAAAGGCGGGCATCCTGTGCGCCCCCTTGCTGATGGTTCTCTTGAGGGTTTCGTTGCCCTGGTTGGAAAACTGTTCCGGCTGGCGATGGCAGCGCGAGCAGTTCTCGGCATAAAGGCGTTCGCCCTCTGATGCATAGGTATCTACCCGCGGGACAGATGCGCAGGAAGCGATCATGACGCCCGAAAAAGCTGTGCCCAGCACGTAAAGAAGTGGTTTCATGTGATCCGGATTCTTTGCCCTGACTCTGTTTTCAACTATAGCATCGATGGGGTGACCGGTGTTTCTGGCTAAAAATCTGCGGGTCTCCTGTGGGGCAGGATGAACGGCCCCGCAACAGCCGGCACCTTTCCGGGAAGTCGCCTGACAGCCCGTGGAACATGGAAGCGTTGCGACTTCCTCATGCGTCTTGCAACCCGGATCAGGACGGTGCTTCGTTGATTCTCGGCTGTCTTGTGCTGCCCTCGGTGCATTCACCGTACGTCATGCAGAGCGATCGCAGCGCAGTCTCCTTGTCCGGGAAAAAGGATTCACGGCCGAGAAGCTCGACCACGCCGGCGCGTTCCAGCAGGCGTCTTACCTGATGCTTGAGTCCGCTGAACATCAGCTTCACGCCACGTTGCTGCAAACGCTCTGCAACCTCGCGAACCTTCTCTTCACCGGAAGCGTCAATCTCGTTGATCGCACTGCCAACAACGAGTATGGCCTTTGCCTTGGGGAAGTCGGATAACGCCTCGAGGATGATGTCCTCGAAATAGGCGACATTGACGAATGTCAGCGAGCCGTCGAAGCGCACTGGCACGAAGTGTTCACTGATAGGCGTCAGATTGTTTGCCTGGATCCCGCCAAGGGTCCCGTCCGGTTTGCGGGAGACAATATCAGCGCGTGGTTTCATGGTGCGGACCAGGCAAATGAGTATGGTGAGGCCGACGCCGATCAGGATGCCGTTGGCGATGGCCGGTGCCATCACAAGTGTGGCGACGAAGGTAATGACACCGGTCAATGCACCGACCTTGTCAACCTTCCAGGCCTGCACGAGGGGCTTGATACGGATGAGGCTGAAGACCGCCATCATGACGATCACCGCCAGCACAGCCTGTGGCAAATCGTAGAGATACTCGGTGAAGAAGAGGAGCACCAGTACCACGGCAAGCGCGCTGATGATGGCGAACAAGCCGGTCTTTGCGCCGGAACGCGCCGCCACAGCCGATCGCGAGAAAGAACCGCTGACCGTAAATGCACTGAAGAAGCTACCTGCAATATTCGCGAGCCCCTGGCCGATCAGCTCCTTGTTGGCACTGACACGTTCGCCCGTATCGGTCGCGATTGCCTTGGAGATCGAGGTGGCTTCCATGAAGCCGATCAGGGCCATGACGAGTGCCGCCGGGAGCAGCGCGAGTATCAGGTCCCACTGCACAACCGGTGCCTGGAAGCTCGGCAGGCCTGCAGGTATGTCGCCCACGACGTCACCGCCGGCGGAGAGGGTCACCTCGCCATTACTCACGCCCTGGAATCGCCAGAGCTTGTCCTGCCCGTTATGCTCCGGGGTGTTGCCTTCAGCAAAATAGAGTGTCTCCGAGTCCGGCTGTTCGACCCCGCGTAACTTGAGATGATGCAACTCGAGTCGCAACTGGATCATTTCGCGCTTGTTCTCCGCCTGCTCGAATTCCAGCGCAGGGATTTCGGAACGCACTTCGGCTGCTCCTGCGACCGCAGTCAGGTCTCCGTCACGCTCCACCTCATCGGCATAACGACTGCGGCTTGCCAGCTCGGTCGTGATCTCTTCCATGCGCTTCTGCGCATTGTCGAGCTTGATCATCTTGGAGAGCAGCACCGGATCGGCGATCTGGATGCTCTTGACTGTGATCTTGTTCTCAAAACTGATAAAGGCACTGGCGAGCGTCGCGAGAATGACAGCAAAGAGCACGCCTGGCAGGCTCGGGCGATAGCGACGCAATCCTGCGATCAGCAGCCATGTGCCGAGTGCAAAAGCGAGTGTCGGCAGATGGGTGTCCGACACCTGGCGAAGGACGCGCCAGAGGTCGGCCAGGTAGGATTCTGTGCGCGGGAAAGGGACTCCGAGCACCTTGCTGAGCTGAGAGAGCCCGATGATCAGCGCGGCTGCATTGGTAAAGCCCACGATAACGGGGCTGGAGAGCATGTTGACGATTGCCCCCAGGCTGAGCAGGCCGAGCAGCAGCCGCAAGACGCCAACCATCAGTGCCAGCATGATGGAAAGCTCGATAAAACTGGCAGACCCCGGATTTGCAAGGGGGATCAATGCGGCCGCGGACATCAGCGAGAGCATTGCCACGGGGCCGGTGTGAAGCTGGCTGGAGGATCCCCAGAGCGAGGCGATGATGACCGGAATGAAAGAGGAGTAGAGGCCATACACCACGGGCAGACCAGCCAGTTGGGCATAGGCCATGCTCTGTGGCACCAGTACAAGCGCCACCGTTATTCCCGCAATCAGGTCCGCTCTCAGGCCGTTGCGAGTCATGGGAAACCAGCGTAAAAACGGCAAAAACCGGAAAAGTACTGCTTGCACGACTATCTCCCCTCGGAAAACACAACCACCCAGTCTTCCCTGATGGGTGCTACATGGCAAATCAATATTACATTATATACTAATAGATTCACGTCTATACAACGCGTCGATGCCGGGAACTGGTATCTGCCAGCGGGGCATGTCCTGTGCGCGCCGATTGTCAGAAAATCATCGGTTCGTCTTCCGGTCCCGGCAGCTGGTTATCAAGCGGATCGATCTCGTTCTGGAAGGATTCGAGCACGGCTTCGGCGTCCCCGAGTGCCTCGAAACGGGCAATATGAAAAATCGCCTCACCCTCATGGACCAGTGGAAGCGTCGTCTTGCCGATGATCATACCGTTGACCGGCGCGCGTACGGCGACCTCCGAAGTCCCGAAAGGGTCCGAGACATAGCCAAGAATGTCATTTTTGTGGATGCGTTTGCCCATCGGGCAGGTCGTTCGCAGAATACCGCTCCGTGGCGTTCGGACCCAGCGGCTGGAATGTGCTACGGCAGGTTCGATAGCCTGCTTGCGACGCCGCGAGGCCGGAAGCATGCCGATATGTCGCATGACGTTGATGATTCCATTGACGCCTCCCCGGATACAGACTTCGTCGAAGCGCAGGGCTTCACCCGCCTCGTAGAGAAGGATGTTGCACTTCTCCTTTGCCGCTGATTGCCGCAGAGAGCCCTCGCGGAATCCTGCATCCAGGATGACCGGGGCGCCGAAGGCCGATGCAAGCCCGGCCAGTTTCTCATCACTCTGGATGCGCGCCCGGATCTGGGGGAGATTCTCGCGACCAATGGCCGCCGTATGCAGATCGATCCCGTAGTCACATTTTCTCGTGATTTCCTGCAGGAAGAGGTGAGCCAGTTTGGCGGCCATGGAGCCTTGTTCGGAACCCGGAAATGAACGGTTGAGGTCCCGCCGGTCCGGCAGATAGCGTGACTTGCTGATGAAGCCGTAGACATTGACGACCGGCACGCTGACCAGTGTTCCCTTGAGGCGCTTGACCGCTTTGGCATTGATGACCCGGCGGATGATTTCGACGCCATTGATCTCGTCGCCGTGAACAGCTGCGCTGATGAACATGACGGGTCCCGCTTCCTTGCCGACAGCAACATGCACCGGCATGAAGACGTTGGAATGCGTGTAGAGCACGGGCAACGGCAGTTCGATGTAACGGTGCTGCCCCGGCTCGATCCTGATGCCGCCGAGTTCGAACGCCCTGTTGCGTGATTTGCGCACAGGCATCCGGCAGGCTCCTGTCTCAGCCCTTGCCGCGTGTCCGGGTTTTACCCGGCCTGGCGTTGTCGTTGATGAACTTGATGATCATGCCGGCGACATCCTTGCCTGTCGCCGCCTCGATGCCCTGCAGTCCTGGCGAGGAGTTGACCTCCATGATCACCGGTCCGTGATTGGAACGCAGCAGATCGACACCCGCGACGTTGAGCCCCATGGTGCGTGCGGCGCGCACGGCCGTGGAACGCTCTTCCGGGGTAATCCGGATGAGTTCGGCGGAGCCGCCGCGATGCAGGTTGGAGCGAAACTCGCCGGGCGCGGCCTGACGCTTCATGGCGGCGACGACCTTGCCGCCGATGACGAAACAGCGGATGTCGGCCCCTTTTGCCTCCTTGATGTACTCCTGGATCAGGATGTCAGCCTTGACGCCCATGAAACCCTCGATGACGCTTTCGGCCGCCTTCTGGGTTTCGGCCAGTACCACGCCGATTCCCTGGGTGCCCTCGAGGAGCTTGATCACCAATGGAGCCCCGCCGACGAGCTTGATCAGGTCCTTGACGTCGTCCGGCTTGTTGGCGAATCCCGTGACAGGCAGTCCGAGCCCCTTGCGCGAGAGCAGCTGCATGGAGCGCAGTTTGTCGCGCGAACGTGTGATGGCGACAGACTCATTGAGCGGGTAGACGCCCATCATCTCGAACTGTCGCAGAACGGCCGAGCCGTAAAAAGTTACGGATGCGCCGATGCGTGGAATGACGGCATCGAAGTGTTCGAGTGTCTCGCCCCTGTAGTGAATGGTCGGGTTGTTGGAAACGATGTTCATGTAGCAGCGCAGAACGTCGATGACGCGTACTTCGTGTCCCTGTTCGCGGGCTGCTTCGATGAGGCGACGGGTCGAATAGAGATTCCGGTTGCGGGAGAGTATGGCGATATTCATTGGTATTGAGAGCAGATGTTCTGATGCGACGGCGCTGTTGTTGTAACGCCTAACGATAACACTTTTTCGGATTGAGTTTGCCGGCCAGGTAGGAAGCGGCCGGATCGACAAGCAGGCGGTTTTCCATGGCGCGTCTGCCGAGAAGCATGCGAAAACGCATGCTGTCCCTGTTGGTGAGTGTCAGTTCAACGGGCCATTCCAGCTCGCCCAGAATCAGGCGGGTCTCAATAACAAAGCGTTGCTCCCTGTGGCCACCCGAATCGCTGACCTGCCTGACATCGACGAGCGGCGCCTCGCACTCAATGACTGGCTTGTCGCGCAGTTGCAGCGGATGCATCAGGAAGCGGACGTGATCACACCTTTTGCGTTTGACACGTTCCACCATGAAAGCATGCAGTGCGGAAGTCTTGGCGCCCGTGTCGATCTTGGCCTTGATGGCGGGCAGACCGATATCCGGGAGCGCGACCCATTCCCGCCAGCCGATAGTTAACATGTGATCGTCTTTGCCTTTCATGGGACAGGTGTGGTTGCTGTGCGCATTGTCGTTGCATATTACCCTGATTTTATTCGGGCTTGCCTTTTTGTGTCAGTTTTCTGGCTATAATCGAATCATGATGAACATGCGTAGAAATACACTCAGGGTCTTTACCCTGTTCGCCATGCTCAGTCTTCCGTTGCAGTCACTGGCTTCGGTGTTGCTGCCGTGCCTGCATGACAGCGATTCGACTGTCACGCAGTCTGCATCCCATCCA
>JASFPB010000091.1:0-7619 GCA_050116235.1 Chromatiales bacterium
AGTCTTCCCGCTGCCGGTCATGCCGATGATCGCGGCATGGGTCGTGAAGTTTGTATTCTTGAGGAGTGTCAGATTGTCCGTCGTTTCCATGGAGTCCCTGTCGACGTCCTGTCCGACATAGAAGAGACCCAGTTTTTCATAGAGTTCGACCATTCTTGTTTATCCATCCCGGGTTGCGGTGATGTCTGTGATGGTACCCGCAAGCGGAGAGAGGATGGTAGTAGTGCGGGGACTATTTTCCGGCTTTCGCACTGACCCTCGCCGGTGCGCTGTCTGCTCTTGGGTGCGGATGTTCGCCTGCAGAAGATGTACCGGCAGACGCTGGACGCCTTCGCCCCCATAGCCACAGCCTTCGGGCAGATCCCTCATGCCTCTGGTCGGGTTGAGTGCTGCCGGTCATGACAGTACGGCCACGCTCTTTGCCTGAGCATAGACCTGCTTGCCTGCCGTCAGTCGCAACAGGTCGGCCGACTTTCGCGTGACTTGCGCCAGAAGCGGCACGCCGCCGGCCAGCAGACGAACGGTTACCCGGGCATCACCATCACTGGCAAGATCCTCGACTGTCGCCGGAAAGATGTTGAGGATGCTGGTACCGGCTTGCGGCTCCAGTGTCAGGCTGACATCGCGTGCCAGCAGGCGCAGCCGAACCGGACTGCCCATTTCCAGCGCACTCTGCACGACGCTGAAACGTCCACCGGGAAAGTCGAGCCAGGTCAGTCCGTAGTCTCTGTCATGGCCGGCAACCCTCGCCTCGATGAGTGCCTCGGCACCAACACCCCTGGAGAGAGGCAGATCGAGACGGGTGAGCAATTCGCCGATCGGCCCGGATGCTCTCGCATGGCCCTCCTCGATCAGCACCAGGTGATCAGCGAGCCGTGCCACCTCGTCACGGGAGTGGCTGACATAGAGCACGGGGATATCGAGTTCGTCATGCAGTGATTCGAGCCAGGGAAGGATCTCCTGCCGACGTGCTTCGTCGAGTGCCGAGAGGGGCTCGTCCATGAGCAGAATCCCCGGACTGACCGCCAGCGCACGGGCAATGGCGACGCGCTGCTGTTCTCCGCCCGAGAGCTGGTCGGGGCGGCGATCGAGCAGGTGGGCGATCCCGAGCAGGGAGACGGCGTCATCGATGGAAACCTTGCGTTTCGCGGCAGGGAGGCGCTTCATCCCGTATTGCAGGTTGCGCCGCACGTCGAGGTGCGGAAAAAGTCCGGGTTGCTGGAAAACATAGCCCAGCGGCCGCTTGTGTGCCGGCAGGAAAATGTTTTCAGCCTGCCAGGTCTGGCCGGCAACCTCCAGTCGTCCGCGTATGCCCGGTTCCAGTCCGGCGATCGCCCGAAGCAGTGTCGTCTTTCCGCAACCCGAGGGACCGAAGAGGGCGGTGATGCCGCGATCAGGAAGACTCAGGTCGATATCGAGGGAAAATCCCTCGCGGTTGTCCCGAAAGCGTACCTCGATGCTCATGGACGAGCGACCGTGAAGCGCCTGTTGAAGGCGTAGATTGCGACCAGCAGCAGGAACGACAGCAGCAGGAGGAAGCCAGAGAGCCAGTGTGCCTGCGCATACTCCAGGGACTCGACATGATCGTAGATGGCAATCGAGACAACCTGCGTCTTGCCCGGAATGTTGCCTCCGATCATAAGCACGACACCGAACTCGCCGAGCGTGTGCGCAAAACCGAGCACGGCCGCTGTCAGGAAGCCGGGACGCGCGAGCGGCACAGCGATACTGAAGAAGCGGTCCAGAGGTGAGGCGCGCAGCGTGGCGGCAACTTCCATGGGCTCTCTGCCGATGGCTGTGAAGGCATTCTGTAGTGGCTGGATGACAAACGGCATGGAGTAGAAAACCGAGCCGATCACAAGTCCTGTGAAGGTGAAAGCCAGCGGTGCACCGCCGAAGGCCTGCATGAGTCGGCCGACGGGTCCATCGGGCCCGAGAGCGATGAGCAGGTAGAAACCGAGAACTGTCGGTGGCAAAACAAGCGGCAGGGCGATGATCGCCTCAATGACAAAACGGAAGCGCCAGCGCGTGCGTGCCAGCCACCAGGCGAGCGGTGTGCCGATCAGCAGCAGGATCAGTGTCGTCAGGGTCGCCAGTTTGAGCGTGACGACAAGCGCTGTGATGTCCTGTTCGCTGAACATCAGGGTATCCCGTAACCCGAATCCCGGATGATGGCGCGCGCCGGCTCGCTTTTTGCGAAACGCATGAAATCCGCTGCAGCGGCGCTGTCGGACAGCAGGACAGCCTGCTGCTCGATTGGGGCATGCAGCTTCTCCGGGACCTGCCACCTCGAGCCTGCCGGCTCTCTGCCGGATTGCATGAGCTGCGACAGGGCGACCAACCCGAGTTCGGCATTGCCGCTGGCCACGAACTGGAACGCCTGGCCGATGTTCTCTCCGCGCACGAGCTTCGGCCGCAGCGATTCCCGGATTCCGCGTGACTCGAGGAATTGCTGCGCCGCGCGGCCGTAGGGGGCCAGGCGGGGATTGGCGATGGCAAGTCGTCTGAAAGTGCCACTCTCGAGAACTGCCCCGTCGCCGTCGACCAGTTCGGGATCCGGACTCCAGAGCACGAGTTTGCCGATGGCGTAGCTGAAACGGCTGCCGGGGATGATACGGCCCTCGGCCTCGAGCCGTTCCGGGCGTTTCACATCGGCCGCGAAGAAGGCATCGAAGGGTGCGCCGTTCACGATCTGGGCGAAATGTTTGCCGGTCGAGCCGGGTAGCAGGATGACACGGTGGTCACTCTGGGCCTCGAATCGCTCTGCGAGCAGTCGCATGGTCGCGCTGAAATTGCTGGCGACTGCGATATGAATCTCTTCGGCCTTGAGGTTACCGGTCGGTAGAAAAGCTGCCAGAAAGAAAAAGAGGTAGGCTGTTGTTCGCAGCACTGGAGTCCCCTGCGCCATGGTGCAGCTACAGTATCAAAACCAGCTGGCAGGGTCATGCACCCTGATCTTGAGCTGGAACTCGTGGAGAGTGGCGGACGAGTGAAGTGATTCAAAATAAAGAAGGCGGAACGAATTCCGCCTTCTTCTTCATGGACGATGATGCCGCTGGTCAGAAGCTCAGGATCTTGTCGGCATTGAATATCATGGCACCGATGGCTGTGGGAGGAGCCGTCGGGCCAGGCAAAACACCAAAATCGGGCAGTTCGTCTTCGTAACGCTCATTCCAGCAGATCGGGCAGACAACCATCCTGTTATCGTTGCCAGCGATGTAGGCGGTCAGGTGATCAGCGAGTGATATCTTGCCGCTCATCGTCTCCGGTGTGGTGCACTCGTACTCCTTCAGGCGCTTCCGGGTGATGTAGTCCTCGCTGGCGAGGTTGACGCCGTCCAGCGTCACGAAGAGGGTGATGTTGGCATTCTGATTGCCCGAGAGGGAGCGGGCGAAGGTCACAGCCAGGCAGGCTGCCTCCGGGTCCTGGTTCGGATCCGTGGCCAGGCTGACGACGACATCCTGCGGGTCGGCTGCCGAAATGCCGCCGAAATTGAGATTCCAGTCTGCCTGCACCGACTGCATGGCTCCGAAGATGAGCAGGGCAAGCATGGTGGTGAGTGAGCGGTTGAGTTGCGTGTTCATGGGAGTTACTCCTTCAATTGCGCTGGTGAGATTCCATCCGGGTTAATATTTCACCTGAATCAAAGTATGGAATATGTCGACAGGAAATCAATCAATCGGCTGCACTCGCACGATCGAGATAAATGACTCAGGTCAGGCAGTTGAGGAATCCTCTCTCCCGGAGGCAGGGCTCGCTAGAGAGGATAGTAACCGTCAGGGATCAGCACCGTGGGTTCGCTTTGCCTCTCGTCTGTCTCGGGGAAATCGAGGGTGTAGTGCAATCCGCGGCTCTCGCGGCGTGACTGGGCAGAGCGAATGATCAGATCTGCGACCTCAACGAGATTGCGCAGTTCAAGCAGGTCGTTGTTGACGCGGAAGTTGCCGTAGTACTCGTCGATCTCGTGACGCAGCAGGTTGACACGCCGCCTGGCGCGTTCGAGGCGTTTGTTGGAGCGCACAATACCGACATAGTCCCACATGAAACGCCGCAGCTCGTCCCAGTTGTGGGAGACGACGACCTGCTCGTCGGAGTCTGTCACGCGGCTCTCGTCCCATGGCGCCACCTCGGGTATGGGTTTTGAACCATCGAAGGTGCTCTCGATATCCCGGGCTGCAAGTTCGCCGAAGACGAGGCATTCGAGCAGCGAGTTGCTGGCCATGCGGTTTGCGCCGTGCAGGCCCGTGTAGGATGTCTCGCCGATCGCGTAGAGCCCCGGAAGATCGGTGCGTGCACGGTGATCCACCATGATGCCGCCGCAGGTGTAGTGCGCTGCCGGTACCACCGGGATGCGATCCTTCGTGATGTCGATACCGAACTCGAGGCACTTTTCGTAGATCATGGGGAAATGCGTCGTGATGAACTCGGGTTCCTTGTGCGTGATGTCGAGGTAGACACACTCGGCGCCTGTCCGTTTCATCTCGTGGTCGATGGTGCGCGCGACGATATCGCGGGGTGCCAGTTCGGCCCGCTCGTCGAAGTCCGGCATGAAGCGATGCCCATCGGGCAGGTGCAGGGTGGCGCCTTCCCCGCGCAGGGCTTCGGTGATCAGGAATGACTTGGCATGGGGGTGGTAGAGGCAGGTGGGATGGAACTGCACGAACTCCATGTTGGCGACGCGGCATCCTGCGCGCCAGGCCATGGCGATACCGTCGCCGGTGGCCACGTCGGGATTGCTTGTATAGAGATAGACCTTGTTGGCTGCACCCGTTGCCAGTACAACGAATCGTGCGCGACAGGGCATGACCCTGTCTTTCCTGATATCGAGCAGGTAGGCGCCGAGCACGCGCTTGGTCTTGCCTTTGCGTGTGCTGAGGATCAGATCGACAGCAATGTGATATTCAAGGATGTCGATATTAGAGGCGTCTCGCACCTGCTGTTCCAGCGTGGTTTCGACGGCGCGTCCGGTCGAATCTGCAGAGTGAATAACACGACGGTGGCTGTGCCCCCCCTCGCGGGTCAGGTGAAAGCCGGATTGCGGATTGTTTTCCTCCTTGCGTGTGAACTCGACCCCCTCCTCGAGCAGCCAGTGAATGTTTTGCGGACCCTGCTCGACGACGAGCCGTACCGTCGCTTCGTCGCACAGCCCGGCGCCGGCGATCATGGTGTCCTGGACGTGAGACTCGATGGAATCCTTGTCGCTGAGTACCGCGGAAATGCCACCCTGTGCGTAGAGCGTGTTGCCTTCGCGAAGTTCTCGCTTGCTGACGACAGCTACCCTGAGTGCGGGATCGAGGCGAAGTGCCATGCCGAGTCCCGAGGCACCACTGCCGATCACCAGCACATCGTAGAGAGAGTCGTCTGTCATCTTGTTTGCATTAATAAAAAAGAGTACGGAAAACAGCAGGATGCGGTCGCGTGTCGCACATAGCGCTTGCGCACACGCGTGGCGATGCCGTTCAATAGCTCTATTGAACTTTTTTCGGGGTGGTCTGTCCATCCCTAAACCTTGAATTCTGAGTCAAATGGCAACAAACGGGTATTCCCAGGCAGGAGAAGACAGCGACAGCGACCTTGTCAAACGTGCACAAAATGGCGACAAGAAAGCATTCGATCTGCTGGTTCTGAAATACCAGCAGAAGGTTGCAGGCGTGGTCTCGCGTTATGTGCGCGACCAGGCGGACATTCTCGACGTGGTGCAAGAGGCTTTTATCAAGGCCTATCGCGCGCTGCCGAAGTTTCGCGGTGACAGCGCCTTTTATACATGGCTTTACCGCATCGCCATCAATACGGCGAAGAATTATCTGGTTTCGCAATCACGTCGTCCGCCCGGCTCGGATGTGGATGCCGAGATTGCAGAGCAGCTGGACTCGGGTGAACGGCTCAGGGAACGGGCAACGCCAATGCAGCATCTGATCACGGAGGAGATCGAAAAGGCGGTGTGGGATTCGATCAACTCGTTGCCCGAGGAGTTGCGAACAGCAATCACCCTGCGCGAGATCGATGGCATGTCCTACGAGGAGATCGCGCAGGCCATGGACTGTCCGGTGGGGACTGTCCGGTCGCGCATTTTCCGTGCGCGCGAAGCAATTGATGCCAATTTGAAACCTTTGTTGAATCCGTAGGTCAATAGAGACATGACAGTGGAAAACCAGACAACTTCGGCGCTTATCGATGGCGAGGCCAGCTTCACCGAAGGCACCAGGTGGCTCGATGATGCGGCTTCCCGGAACGAACTCAGCCAGACAGCTGAACGATACCAGCTCATTGGTGCCTGCATGCGTGGCGATTCGGCACTCGACACATCCGGCCTGTTCGAGCGTATCCGCTGTCAGATTGACGATGAGCCTACGATACTTGCCCCGGCAGCTCTCAAGCCGGCCATGACGACCGGCGCGAAAAAGACCGCAGCCGGTTTTGCCGTTGCTGCCAGTATTGCGGCCGCTGTTGTCTTCACTGTGTTGCGGCCTCCGATGCCGGCGGACTCTGTGATCGCAGAATCACCCGCGCAACTCGAGGGCCAGCCACTCTCAAGCGGGGCGACACTTGTTTCCAGTCGTGCGGCAACCATGGAAGTCCCTCGCCAGCAGGAGATCCCCCAGGTCGACATCAACACCGGTAATCCCGATCTCGACCGCTACCTGCGCCAGCATCAGGACTACATCGGCAGTGGTACATTCGGCCCCGGTTTCGCGACTGCCACCATGGTCAGCTACGACGGCCGCTGAGACGCCTTTTCCGTCTTTCGCTGGCTTCATGGCCCCCTTCTGTGGTTAGATGAAGACACATTCCGCACGCCTGCAAGCTGACGTGATTCGATACTCTCTCCTGCTGCTCATCTGCACCACTCTGCTGGTTACCCCTCTCGCTTCCCCGGGAGCAGAGGAAGATCCTCTCGAAATCCTCAACCGGATGCAACAGACAGTCCGGCAACTGAGCTATGAGGGCGATTTTGTCTACCAGTACGGTGATGTGCTCAACGCGATGCATATCAATCACGACTGGCAGGAAGGTAACGAGCGTGAATATCTGCGCACACTCACCGGACCGAGTCGCGAGGTGGTGCGGGACAATTTCACCATGGCGCAATTCGACCAGCAAAAACCCGCTTCCGTCTCCGAGAGGCGGCGGCGCAATGCCCCGACGCTTGTTACCTTCGACCCCGAGCGCCTCTCTGCCGTTTATGACTTCCGGATTCTGGGAAAAGACCGTGTGGCAGGACGCGAGACGACGATCGTACTCGTGCAGCCGAGGGACGAGATGCGCTACGGTCACCGCCTCTACATCGACAGTGAGACAGCCTTGCCATTGCGTCGCGTGGTGCTGGACAGGCAGGGAAAACCGATCTCCCAGTTGATGTTTACATCCATCAGCATACGGAAGATGGGCGACAATAAGCAGGTGCCTCCGACCGAAATCCAACCCGGTCCCATCGATTACCGGGGCAAGTGGTCATTCGAGGGTTTGCCGGAAGGCTTTGTTATGGAGATCCATGACAGCAGCGAGCAGGAGGGCGTGGTCAGGTCCGAGCAGTTCGTATTCTCCGACGGCATTGCGCGCCTGTCGCTCTATATCGAGGATCGGGATGTAGCCAATGCCCCGGGGCAATCTGTCGTCGG
>JASFPB010000092.1:0-7582 GCA_050116235.1 Chromatiales bacterium
GCCGCTTCAGGCTCTTTGCGGCAGGTGTCACCATACTGATCCAGCTGCTCATCATCGCGACAAGCAACCATAACTTCATCAATCTGCTCACGATCCTGCTGTGCCTCTTCCTGCTCGATGACCGCATCGTCGGACGTCTTCTTCCCACCCGGCTCAGGCAGCGTATCGAGGGCAATCGGGAAACTCATGACAGGAGAAGCGTCGGCATCGTCGCGATTTCTGCCGTGATACTGAGCGCCAGCGTTGCCGGCGCCGTCAGCCTGTCGTTCAACATGCGAATGCCGGAGCCCATGCAGAGCTGGATGATCCAGGTCAGCCACTTTGGGGTGGGCAATGTCTACCATATCTTCCCGACCATGCAGACAGAGCGCCAGGAAATCGTCATCGAGGGAAGTGACGACAGTATCAACTGGTATCCCTACCTGTTTCACTACAAACCGCACGAACTCGACAGGCGCCCGCCTGTCAACATCCCTCACCAGCCCCGTCTAGACTGGATGATCTGGTTCGTACCTCCGAGAAGCCGCGAAAATCTCTACTGGTTCGACCGTTTTCTACAGAGCCTGTGGCAAGGCAACCCGCAGGTGACGGCCCTGCTACGACACAACCCCTTCCCCCGAAAACCGCCGCAATATATGCGCGTGCTGGTCTATCGCTACCGGTTTACAAGCGTGGAGGAACGCCGGATGACGGGAAACTGGTGGAAGGCAGATTTCCTGGGCCAGTTTCACGAGGTTGCGCCGCGCAGGCCATGAAACATGCTTACTCCACAACCTCGACAACCGCCTGCATGGAAGGATGCAGGCTGCAGTAGTAACTGTAGGTACCGGGTTTGTCGAACACCTGGCTGAAGCTCTGGTTGGCACCAAGCTGTTGCGAAGCGAAACTTCCGTCACGCGACGTGACCGTGTGAGGCATGGTATCGGCCTGGTTCCAGGTGACAGTCCCGCCTTTCTTGACAACCACGCGCGCAGGGACGAACTGCATCTGGCTGATGGAAACCGATGCCGAATCCATCGCTACAGCAGGCTTCTCTGACTGTTGAGTCTGCTGTGCCGATGGCTGCATGGCCGGTTGCTGCTGAACCGGTGGCCGCTGCATCGGCTGGCGATAACGCTGCGGATAGGGCATCGGCCGCATGGGAGGACGCATCATCGGTGCACGATACGCCGGTGGCATCGGCTGCCCGTAGGGGCCATAGTAGGGGTGCGGAGCATACCCCGGCTGGCAGTTACCTCTCGGAGTGGAATAGGCCTGCGCCTGCATGGCCGCGCCGGTTAATCCGATGAGGGCGGTAACCATCAGTGCTCTCTGTACAGTTTTCATCACATTTTCCTGTTCATTTAGAAGAAATTATCTCTTTATTCGACCAGTTTCAGCTGAATCGGAATACGATGTTCACATAATGTCTCGATTTGATCTAGAAATGAGTGGTTCATTGCCTATACAGTGAACATGAAATCACGGACAGTGGAAACCCATGAAAAAGATCCTTGTTGTTGGCGCCGGTAAAGGTATCGGCCAGGCCATCGCCGAAAAACACGCCGGAACCGCGGAACTCTGGACGACGAGTCGCGAAACGGAACCGGACTTCCCGGCCACACATCGTCACTGGAAGGCAACAGAAGAATTTCCGGGGGATTTTCTTCCGGACAGCCTCGACGGTGTTGTCTACTGTCCTGGCACGATTCGACTCAAGCCCTTCGAAAGGCTCACTCTCGATGACTTCGAGGAGGAGCTGGATGTCAACCTCAAGGGTGCGTTACGTGTACTGCATGCTGCGATGCCTGCACTCAAGGCCGCTCCACAAGCCAGCGTCGTTCTTTTCTCAACGGTTGCTGTCTCAACGGGCATGCCGATGCATGCAAGTGTTGCGGCCGCCAAGGGGGCAGTCGAGGGACTGACGCGATCGCTGGCTGCAGAATTTGCACCCCGGGTCAGGTTCAATGCCATCGCTCCCTCACTGACCGACACACCGCTGGCATCCGGCATGCTGCGCACGGACCGGCAGCGCGAAGCTGCGGCTTCACGGCATCCGCTGGAGCGCATTGGCAATCCCGCTGAACTCGCGGCTCTGGCGAGCTTCCTGCTGTCTGAGGAATCCGGCTGGATAAGCGGTCAGGTACTGCATGCTGATGGTGGGATGAGCTCCATCAGGAAATTCGCCTGAGAAAGCGCCATGAAGATTCAACCAGATACCACCATCAGCACGAAGAGTGCTTCAGGAGAAGCGCTCCCCGTCGTGCTGTTCGATGGCAGCTGCCCGATGTGCAGCCGGGAGATCGCTTTCTACCGTCGCCAGGCCGCCTCTGAAAAGCTGTTATGGATCGACATCAGCAGAGAGCCTGATACGGAGTCCCGATTCGGTGTCAGCCATGATGACGCCATGCAGAGATTCCATATCCGCGACAGCGCAGGAAACTGGCAAACAGGCGCCTGGGCCTTTGCGGAACTTTGGTCGCATTTTCCGGGGTGGCGAATGCTTTCTGGCATCCTGCATCGCGGTAGACTGCTACCACTCACGGACAAGGTATACGACCGATTCGCACGCTGGCGGCTCAAGCGCCAGTGCAAGGATGGAAGCTGTACGACCGCCACAAAGAGACATCAACCATGACCAGAGAACGACGCATACCCTCTTCCCGCCTGGGCCGTTTTTCACAGCTCGGTCGACTTGCCGGCGGAATGGTCGGCGGGATGGTTGGTGAAGGCGCGCGCCAGCTTGCAAGTGGCAATCGTCCAGCACTCGGCGACCTTTTACTGACACCGGCCAATGCAAAACGCCTGGCAGACAGGCTTTCGGAAATGCGGGGTGCGGCCATGAAAATCGGTCAGCTGCTCTCCATGGACAGCGGCCAGATCCTGCCTCCGCAACTCAGCGAAATTATGACCAGACTGCGTGAGGATGCTCATCGCATGCCGCTTGGGCAGGTCGCGCAGGTACTCGATGAATCACTCGGCAAGCAGTGGAAGCAAGCTTTCGAGCGTTTTGATTTCAAGCCCATCGCAGCTGCCTCGATCGGACAGGTACACAGGGCACGTCTCACGGATGGTCGTGATGTCGCCATCAAGCTGCAGTATCCGGGAATCGAAGAGAGCATCGACAGTGACATCCGAAACGTCGCCATGCTGCTGAAATTCTCGGGCGTTCTGCCCGAAGGTCTCGATCTTGCTCCCTTGCTCGATGAAGCTCGTCAACAGCTCTACCACGAAGCCGACTACGTACACGAGGCAGAACTCCTGCAGCGCTTCCACGCATTCCTTGAAGAGGATGACAGATTTATCCTCCCGGCTGTTATCGAAGAGCTGAGTTCGAAGCGGATCCTGACCATGGAGTTCCTGGATGGCGAGCCGATCGAGACCATCGAAAAGCTCGAGACTGCAAGGCGAGATGAAGCGGCCCGTCGCCTTACCGAACTCGCCTTCAAGGAGGTATTCGACTGGGGGCTGGTACAAACAGATCCCAATTTCGCCAACTATCTTTACGAGCAGAAATCCGGAAGGATCCAGTTGCTTGATTTCGGCGCAGCACGTGAACACGACCTGGAGAAGCGGACCGCGATGCGCCTGCTGCTTGGCGCCTGCATGAACAACAGCGATCAGGCAATCCTCGACGCTGCCAGCCAGGTGGGCTATCTGGGCGAAGGAGATCCGGCAGGGTATGCCGGCGCCGTGCTCCTGCTGCTGAGGACGGCCACCGAGCCACTGCGTGCAACGACTCCCTATCGCTTCGGCAATTCCGACCTCGCACAGAAAATGGGTGAAATCGTCAGCGAGATGCGACTTCAGAGCAAGTACAGCCGTATTCCACCTATGGATATCCTCTTCCTTCACCGAAAGCTCGGCGGTCTCTACCTGCTGCTATCGCGACTGCGTGCAACACTCGATATCGGAAAACTTGCAGAACCCTATCTCCAGTCTGCCGCGACAGAAGCATCGCACAACGCTGCATGATTCAGGTCGTCTGGTTCAAGCGCGACCTGCGCGTCCACGACAACGAAGCACTGACCCGCGCTGCAGAACAGGGGCCGGTGCTGCCGCTCTACATTGTCGAACCTGATCTCTGGCGCCAGCCGGACAGCTCGTCAAGGCACTGGACTTTCTGCCGCGAAAGCCTGCTATCGCTGCGAGAGGCACTCGCCGATCTTGGGCAGCCACTGGTGATTCGCCAGGGACCTGCTGTCACTGTGCTGCGGGAGATGGTGCGATCGGAAATCGTCGGCGCCGTCTGGTCGCACAGCGAGACGGGCAATGGCTGGAGTTTCGCGCGCGACAAGGCGGTTGCAGCCATGCTTGCAGAAGAGGGAATCCCCTGGTACCAGCCGGCGCAACACGGCGTGGTGCGTGGCTATTGCGACAGGGATGTCTGGTCGAAGCAGTGGGAACGCATGATGGCCCGTGAACGCTTCAGATCGCCCTGGCTGATACCACTTCGAAGAATCGACCCGGGCACCCTGCCAGAACTGCCTTTCGAGGACTACCCGGAGAACGCCAGTCCGGACCGCCAGGCAGGCGGTCGCAAAGCGGCTATCGATGCGCTGGACTCATTTCTCGAAGACCGCGGTTCCCGTTATCACATGGAGATGTCGAGTCCCCTGACCGCAGGTATCAGTTGTTCGCGCATCAGCAGTCACCTCGCATTCGGGACCCTCTCAATGCGAGAAGCAGTCCACGCAACGCGCCGTCGCAGAGCTTCTGTGAAGCAGTTACCGCAGGAAGTGCGGGGAAGCTGGCCACGCGCACTCTCGGCCTTCGAAGGTCGTCTTCACTGGCACTGTCACTTCATGCAGAAGCTCGAAAGCGAGCCGCGCATCGAATTTGAGAACATGCAACGCTCGATGAACGGACTGCGCGAGCAGGAGACAGACTTGCATCGCCTCGAGAGCTGGATGCGTGGCGAGACAGGCTGGCCTCTCGTAGACGCCTGTATGCGCGCACTGCGACACACCGGCTGGCTTAATTTCCGCATGCGCGCCATGTTGGTCTCCGTTGCC
Source organism: Chromatiales bacterium (assembly GCA_050116235.1). GTDB lineage: Bacteria > Pseudomonadota > Gammaproteobacteria > Chromatiales > Chromatiaceae > Sva-25. The sequence goes on from JASFPB010000092.1 coordinate 4,995, forward strand.
AGCTATCAACTGTGGCTGCACTGGCGCCTGCCCTCACTCCACCTCGCGCGGCTCTTCACAGACTATGAGCCCGGCATTCACTACTCACAGGTGCAGATGCAATCGGGCACGACAGGCATCAACAGCCTCCGGATTTACAACCCGGTCAAGCAGTCGATGGAACAGGATCCCAACGGTGACTTCATCAAACATTGGCTACCCGAACTCGAAGGCGTCAGACCTGCCTGGATCCATACACCCTGGCTCATGCCAGATTACGAGCAGAAAGCTTCCGGCGTTATCATCGACAGCACTTACCCCTCTCCACTGGTCGATCACGAAGCCTCGGCACGTCATGCACGCAGCAGAGTGCTGCAGGCACGCCGTCAGCAAAACGCCCGCCATGAAAGCAGGGAGATTCTTGAACGCCATGGAAGCCGGCGACGTCGGCCCAGCCGTTCCAGACAACATAACGCTCAGGGGGATCTCTTTGGCAATGACGCATAAGAAACACCTGCTGCCTGTGAAAGACTGCGCCACTTGCGGGAGACCATTCCACTGGCGCAAGCGCTGGCGCAGGGACTGGCAAGAAGTCCTATACTGCTCCGAACGTTGCAGACGGAACAGGAAAAAGTCATGCATACCGGCAGTCTGATCCTCGTTCTCGGCGATCAACTCGATCGCCGCTCACCTGCCCTGCTCGCAGCAGACAAGGCCAAAGACATTGTTGCGATGCTGGAAGTGCGCAACGAATCGAAACGTGTCTGGTCACACAAGGCGCGCACAGTGCTCTTCCTGTCTGCAATGCGCCATTTCGCAGCGTGGCTGGCAACGAACGGTTTCAGGGTCGAATACACGAGAATCGATGACGCAAGTGCCGACAGCTTCTCGAGTGCGCTGGAATCACTCATCCGAAAGCTCGAAGTACCGAAACTGGTCATGACAGAAGCCGGTGAGCATGGTGTTCAGGAGGAAATCAGCGCTGTATGCCGAACCTGCAACATCGAAATGAACGTGCTGCCCGACAGCCATTTTTTATGCAGCCTCTATGAATTCCGGCAATGGCGAGAAGGGCGAAAGAGCCTCGTCATGGAGCATTTCTATCGCCACATGCGCCAGCGCCTGGGCATCCTCATGGAGGACGGCAAGCCGGCCGGCGGAAACTGGAACTTCGACAGGGATAACCGAAAGCATTTTGGCAAGCAAGGCCCGGGGCTCCTGCCGCCTTGGCCGGAGTTTGAACCCGATACCATCACACAGCAGGTCATGCAGGACGTCTCCGGGATTTTTCCTGATAACCCCGGAGAGCTCGAGAGCTTCAACTGGCCCGTGACGCGGGACCAGGCACTCGTTCAGCTCGAGGATTTTATCGTCAACCGGCTTCCCGCCTTTGGTCCATTCCAGGATGCCATGTGGCAGGACGAGGCTTTTCTCTACCACTCGGGTCTTGCTTCATCGCTGAATCTCAAATTGCTCTCGCCGCGCGAGGTGATTGAGCGGGCCGTCGCAGCATATGAGACAGGAGATGCGCCCATCGGCTCCGTCGAGGGATTCGTGCGGCAGCTTCTCGGCTGGAGAGAATATGTGCGCGGCCTTTACTGGACGGAAATGCCGGACTATCTCGACAGCAACGCTCTTGATGCCGATGCGTCACTGCCGGCCTTCTACTGGAATGGCAAGACGGACATGGCCTGCCTGAAGGAGGTCATTGGCCAAACGCTGAAGTACGGCTATGCACACCACATCCAGCGCCTCATGGTGACAGGACTCTTCGCAATGCTTCTTGGAGTACGGCCGCGCGAAATCCACGCGTGGTATCTCGCCGTATATGTCGATGCCGTCGAATGGGTGGAACTGCCGAACACGTTCGGCATGACACAATATGCCGACGGAGGGCTCCTTGCATCCAAACCCTATGCAGCTTCCGGACGTTATATCCAGCGTATGAGCAACTATTGCGCAGGCTGCCGCTTCAAGCCGGATCAATCGACAGGTGACAGGGCCTGCCCCTTCACGACCCTCTACTGGGACTTCCTCATGCGACACGAGAAACGCTTCACCGATCATCCGAGAGCGGCCATGCAGTGGCGCATGCTCAACAGACTCGATGCCGGGAAACGAAAAGCGATTCACGCAAGGGCAGCAGAATTAAAAATACTCTTTGCTGACCAGCAGTAACCCGAGTCCATAGGCGCTTTGTCGATATAACAGACGAGCCGATGCGCGATAGAATTACCTCTCTCCACCTGTTCCCCGGGATCCGGCAATTCCTGCACCATTCACAATCCCGCAGCTCAAGGCAGTTCAACAGGAATGCGCATAAAACAGTGAGAGAGGCCGTCATGCAGATGACGGCAGGTGAATCCTGAAAAATCCTTGCAAGCTGATCCTTCGCACGATCCGGTTGATGCAGTACTGCTATATTGAATGCAACATGCTGATCACGGCATGAACCTGGATTAACTCTCAGGAGTCTGCATGCACTATGAGTGGATACTGACGGCTATCGGCGGCCTCGGTCTCTTTCTGCTCGGAATGGTCATTCTCACCGAGGGCCTCAAGGCACTTGCCGGCCGGCGTCTGATAGAGATCCTCTCGAGGTTCACGTC
>JASFPB010000093.1:0-7516 GCA_050116235.1 Chromatiales bacterium
CCTACACGACCCAGGAACCCGTGGGCTCCACCGATCCTCTCGACCTCTATGCCTGGCTGGAGAACTACGAGAAGAGCACCGGCGGCACCGCCCTGGCGCTGGCGCACAACGGCAACCTCTCCAACGGCATCATGTTTCCCGTGGATGCCCAGTACACCGGCAAGGTCATCGACGCCGACTATGTCCAGCTGCGCGCCAAGTGGGAACCGATGTACGAGATCACCCAGATCAAGGGCGACGGAGAGGCCCACCCCTTCCTGTCGCCGGATGACGCCTTCGCCGACTACGAGACCTGGGACGTCGGCAACCTGGACCTCTCCGAGGTCAAGACCCAGGGCATGCTGCAGTACGAGTATGCCCGCGAGGCGCTAAAGAACGGGCTCCTGCTGGAGCAGCGCCACGGGACCAACCCCTACAAGTTCGGGCTGGTAGGGTCCACCGACAGCCACACCGCGCTTGCCGCCGTCGAGGAGGAGAACTTTTTCGGCAAGGCCACCAATGCCGAGCCCGCTCCGGATCGCATGAGCCATCCCTTCGCCGAGAACGAGAACGGCGTGTACCGGGGAGATATGCTTGTCGCTTCCGGCTACACGGGGGTCTGGGCCGAGGAGAACACCCGCGAGGCGATCTACGACGCCATGGCGCGCAAGGAGGTTTACGCCACCACCGGTCCGCGCATGATCGTGCGCTTCTTTGGCGGCTGGGACTACACGAACGACGATCTTAACAGCCGCCAGCCGGCCTTCCTCGGCTATGAAAAGGGCGTACCGATGGGCGGCGACCTGAAGGCCGTGAAGGGCAAAGAGGCGCCGACCTTCATGGTCTACGCCCTGCGTGATCCGATTGGCGCCAACCTGGACCGTGTGCAGATCGTCAAGGGCTGGCTGGACAAGGACGGGAAGACGCACGAGAAGGTCTACGACGTTGCCTGGTCCGCGGGCCGTGAGCCGGACGCCGAGGGCAAGCTGCCGCCGGTGGGCAACACGGTGGACGTGAAGAACGCCAACTGGACCAACACTATCGGCGCCTCGGAACTCGCCACCGTGTGGACCGACCCGGACTTCGACCCGGGCCAGTCCGCCTTCTACTACGCCAGGGTCCTGGAGATCCCGACGCCGCGCTGGGTGGTGTACGACGCCTTCCGCTTCGGGGTGGAGATCCCGGAGGAGGCCGAGACCACACACCAGGAGCGGGCTTATACCTCGCCGATCTGGTATGCGCCGGGTAAGGGCTGATTCGTCAGGTACTGCCTGGATAAGCCCACCGGGAAAGCGCTGAAATCGTTCGAAAAGCTTGCCATGTAGCGTCCACCAGGCGCCCGGTCAAGCGGCGGCACCGACCTCCTGTGAGGTCGGTGAAGCATTCCGTACACCATTCGCACAGCTCTGTCTGAACCATGGGAGGGATATCCTGTCACATTGACTGACAGTCGATTACACAGGCAGAAGAGGTCTTGGGCGATCATGTTGCACGAACGATTCCAACCGACATTCGAATCCCTGCCGGCAGTCCTGCCGGTCTTTCCTCTCGACAACGTCATCATCATGCCGGGCGCGGTATTACCACTGAATATCTTCGAACCGCGCTATCTCAACATGATCGAGGATGCCTTCAGGAGCCATCATCTCATCGGCATGGTTCAGCCGAAACCTGAAGAGGCAGCGGAATCGGCACCCGCGCTTTACACAACCGGCTGTGCCGGTCGTATCACGGCTTACTCGGAAACCGCCGACGGACGCATGCTTATTTCTCTGACCGGGGTAAGTCGTTTCAGTATCCACGAGGAACTCGATAGCATCCGGGGCTATCGCCAGGTACGGCCCGACTGGGAGCCATTCCGTGGCGATCTCGAGAATGACTGGCACACAGCGGTCCCTGACAGGGAACATCTTGACAGTGTCCTCAAGAGCTATCTGCATGACCAGGAGATCGGCATCGACGAGGAGATGCTCGACAGCCTTCCCGACATGCGGCTGGTCAACCTCATGGCGACGCTGCTACCACTGGATGGTGCCGAGAAGCAGGCGATTCTCGAGGCACCAACCGAGCAACAGAGGGCCGACCTCTTTATGGCTGCGATCGAACTCGGATTGCACGACAGCCCTGCGCCGTCACGCCACTGAGCTGCTTCAATCAACCAGGGGCTTGCGCGAGGGGAGCTGCAGGTGCGTCTCTTCCTGCGTGAAATGATGTGTCAGGCGGGAGTCCGTTACCGGGGCGCTCTGCTTGAGGCTGTTTCGGCCCGAGGCATCGAAGGCCAGCATGCCGTAGCTCCTGTAGTGCGGCAGCTTGCGTGCCAGTGAGGGGATCGCTGATGCGTCCGCAGCACCAATGAAGCCAAGGTGGTATTTTCCCTGCGGCGCCATGAGTGCGAACGAGTGGCTCTCTCTGTCATACTCCTTGCCCGCCAGCAGGAGTCTGCCACGGGGGCTTGAGGTAACGGGCTTCAGGCGTTGTCCGTGGACATCCAGCAGACTGTTCGACCAGCCGGCCAGCAGCAGGTCCGCATCGGCCGGGATTTTCGCGCTATCGCTGTCGTCGACGATCTCCAGATCCGGATAGCGCTGTTGCCAGGTTTTCGCGAACAGCATCCAGGCATCCTTTTCCTGCTCCGGGGCATCCGAGGGCAGGACGAGATACCAGCGCGTACTGCCGTAGAGCTGTCCGAACGTCGGCGGCCGCTCGCTGTCGTCGAGCAGCCGCATCGCATCAAAAGACGGGTCGATATCGAGGCGCAGCGGCCGGGTGGGCAGTTCAATCGTGATTCTCTCTCTCTTAAGGTCAAGTCGAATCTCGTGCAGCATCGGCTGTTCACGGTCTTCGAGCAGAATCGTGGCCGCAAGCCTGAGCGGGTAGGGCTTCTCCTGCCGGCTTTGTTGCAGGCTGAATGCAAGGCGATAACCCGAATCTGTTTCATCGAGGCTGATGTCGTCAAGTGTGATCGAGGGAGCGCCCGTTCGTGTAAGCCATTCGAGGTAATGATCCAGAGGTCTGCCAGAGGCGCGGCTGAGACTCTCGAGCGCCTGTACGAAACCTGTCTCGCTGAACTTGCGGCTGTTCCAGAACTCTCGAAGTCCGCGTGTGAAAACTTCATCTCCGAGCTCCATGCGCAGCATGTGAAACAGCATCAGTGATTTGCTGTAGCCGACGGCCTGGGAGGCGTCGCTGTGGCGTGAGACGAAATCGATGAGCGGGAAATCACGCTTCTCGGCCGCAAAATCGGCATAACGCTCGAGGGCCTTGCGGCGGTAGTCCGCGTCCTCGCCCTGCAGTTCCTTCATAAGATGGTCGGAGAGGTAGGCCGTCAGTCCCTCACTCCAGTTGCCTTTTGCATAGTCGACCCAGACGCCGTTGCCCCACCAGTTATGCAGGATCTCGTGCGGCAGGGAGGTGTAGGGAATAAACGGGAGTCGCATGACGCGGGAGCCGAGCAGGGTGAAAGAGGGCATGCCGTAGCCTGTCTGCCAGCGATTCTCGACGACCGCAAACTTCGGGAAAGGGTAGTCGCCGATCAAGCTGCTGTAGCGATCGATGTAGCTCCCCATGGTGCGCAGGTAGGTCTCGGCCAGTGTTTCATCGGGCGTCAGCAGGTAGACAGAGAGGTCGATGTCGTCATGCTGCTGCATGTACCGCGTGAAAGGACCGGCGACAAGGTAGATCTCCTGTTCCGGAGTCGTTGATGTCCACTGCTGCGTCCCGTCCCGCAGGCTGCGCTTGCCCTGGCTGACGGATTGCCAGCCCTCGGGCAGGGTGACGTGCAGGTCGAAGCCTGCAATGCTGCCCTCAAATTGCGGATACCAGGCAGATCCGCCATCGAGATAGACACCATCGGGTGAAATGACTGCTGAGGGCATGCCATCCATGCCCGCGTAATCCGGGATTTGCAGATTACCCTCGATTTTCAATGTGATGATGTCCTTGTCCTGATCCGGGGTAAGCCTGTAGAGCTGATGGTCACGGGATGGCTGCCGGGAGACTCGCTCGATTGCCCCATCGGTACTCGTGACCTGCAGTCCTGCATTGAGCCTGAACAGGTGCTGTCGCTGCGGCCCATTGGAAAACCGGACCCTGTCAGTCACAATCAGTGAACTCTCTTGCGGGTTCAGCACAACATCCAGCGTGTGGTGCACGCTGTCCTGGCTGCCTGTAGCTACCCCGTAAGGCAGCAAGACGAGCAAGATTACTGATAGATAACGATGTCTCCTCAACATGGGAACAACCTGATGGACTATTTCAAACCGGCACTGATTTTCACGTTGCTCCTGGCAGCCATCCTCGTCTATGCGGAACAGGCGCATGAGTCCAGCCAGGGCAAGCCTGATCCGATTGTCATCGATCTGGAGAAAACCGCAACCCTCTCTGCTCTGATGGAAAGTCTCGCGGAGGAGCGCGTGGTCTACGTCGGCGAGACACACACCGCCTACGAGGACCATCTGTTGCAACTCGAGATCCTCAAGGGAATGCAGGCACAGCAAGGCAACCTTGCCGTCGGCGTGGAGTGGTTCCAGTGGCCCTTCCAGGAGCATCTCGATGCCTACCTGGCAGGTGAGATCACGGAAGCGGAGATGCTGGACAAAACCGGATACTACGATCGCTGGCGTTTCGATTACAGGCTTTACCGTCCGATCATTGCCTATGCTCAGGCGCAGGGTATCCCGGTTATTGCGCTCAATGCACCGGCGGAACTGACGAGTGCTATCAGCAGTGCGGATAACGAGGCCCTCGCAGGTGAGCTGCACGAGATGCTGCCAGACAGCTACGATTTTTCGGATACCGGGTATCGCCGCCGGCTCGAAGCCTTCTACAGCCAGCATCCGGAGAGCGGCGGCAGTTTCGAGGGATTTATGCAGGTTCAGCTGACATGGGACGAGAGCATGGCACAGCGGGTATCGGAGTACCTCAAATCAGACCCGGCCAACAGGATGCTGGTGCTCGCCGGTTCGGGCCACGTCGAGTACCGTTCGGGTATTCCTGCTCGTGTCACGCGCAGGACAGGCATCCGCGGCAAGACCGTCCTGATGCCGAAGTTCCCGGTGAGTGATCACGAGGTCGCCGATTATCTGCTGCTGGCAGAAGCTGTCGATCTTCCGGAAGCTGGCGTCTTTGGTGCATTTCTCGATACGAAGGGTGAGGGGGTGATTATCAGCGATTTTACGGAGAGTAGCTCGGGTCGAGAGGCGGGTATGCAGAAGCAGGACCGGATCCTTGCGATCGATACCGTTACCATCGAGAACTATGCCGATCTCAAGCTTGCCATGCTCGACAAGCGTCCCGGCGACGAGATCAGCGTCGAGCTGGAGCGCCCTGTCGAATCGGGAGAGCCCGAGCGTATTAGTCTGCAGGTCCAGCTCGGCAGCAGAGAGCCGCCGAAAAATCCCCACGGGCCCTGAGGCAGGGGAGTCATGCGGCTGCTTAATACGCCTGAGCGCTACGGGCTCGTTGCCATCATGCTGCACTGGCTCATCGCGATCACCATCATCGCGCTTTTCGTACTCGGCCTCTGGATGGTGGAGCTGGATTATTATGATGCCTGGTACAGGCGCGCACCCGCGCTCCACAAGGCCATCGGCATAATCCTTTTCCTTGCCGTGCTAATCCGTATTACCTGGCATTGGTTCAGCATGCGACCGCACCCGATAGGCAGTGGCATCGAGGTCACGTTGGCCCGCTGGGTGCATCGCCTCCTGCTGACCCTGCCACTGCTGGTAATTTTCAGTGGCTACCTCATATCCACGGCCGATGGCAGCAGCGTGGATGTCTTTTCGCTTTTCGAGGTGCCGGCCATCATTTCCAATCTCGAGGGGCAGGAGGATATCGCAGGTGATGTGCATCTCGTGCTGGCGATCATGCTGATCGTCATTGCATCCCTGCATCTGCTTGCAGCACTCAAGCACCATTTTATCGACCGTGATGCGACGCTCGGGCGCATGCTCGGTTTCCACGAAAAATCCTGAGAGTTCGATGACGAAGTGCCTTCTCTCTGTGCCCTGACAAAGTACGCAGCCGGATTCATGAAGTCGCTATAATGCCCGCATGAACGATAAACACCGAAGCCGCGGCATCTATCTGCTTCCGAATCTCTTCACGACGGCAGCATTGTTCAGCGGGTTCTTTGCCATTCTTGCCGCAGTTGACGGTCATTTCGAAAAGGCCGCGATCGCGATTTTCGTGGCCATGCTGCTCGATGGCCTCGATGGCCGGATCGCCCGCATGACGCATACGCAGACGGACTTCGGCGGGGAATATGACAGTCTCTCCGACATGATCGCGTTCGGGCTTGCACCCGGCCTGGTGATGTACCTCTGGGTCCTGCAGCCGCTTGGCAAATTCGGCTGGTTCGCTTCCTTTGTCTATGTTGCGGGTGCCGCGTTACGGCTTGCGCGCTTCAACTCCCAGATGGATACAGCTGACAAGCGCTATTTCACGGGACTGCCAAGTCCGTCCGCGGCTGCAATCGTTGCCGGAGCCGTCTGGGTCGGCGTCGACTACGAGCTCGATCTCGAGCTGGTGAGCATCCCGGCAGGTATCCTGATACTCCTGGCCGGTCTCGCCATGATCAGCAACCTGCGTTACCACAGCTTCAAGGAGATCGACTTCCGGCGCAAGGTTCCCTTCATCGTGCTCGTGGTCATCGCGCTTGTAGCAGCCATTATCATTTCCGAGCCGCCGCTGGTGCTCTTCGCCATTTTCATGATCTATGCATTCTCCGGGGTTGTATTGAGCCTTCGCAAAGAGCGGGATACCTCTGAACCGGCGCAGACGGAAACGCCCGAGGAGTAGATTAGCCTTTTTCCGTGACTTCACACTGGATTGAACCCCGCGCGAAGCGTATCTCGAGTTCCTCTCCCTCGCTGACCTGGCTGCTGTCGGTGATGGCCTGTTGTCTGTCGTTGAGCGTGATGGAGTAGCCGCGCTCAAGCGTTGCAAGTGGACTGATGGCATGCAGTTCCCTTGCCAGGGCCTTGACCCTGGTGCTCCTCTCTTGAACTCTTTGCCGCATGAGTGTTTCGAATCGTTTGCCAAGGCGCTCGAGATGTGACCTGGTATCGCTCACACGGCGGGCAGGGGCCCGGGCCTGCAAACGCGTGGCGAGCGTATCGAGCGATGCATGGAGAATCCTGGTGCGATTTCTGCCAGCCTGCTGAAGTCTTGAGCGGAGCGTTGCGATTCTCTCGGCCTGGTGTTGCAATCGCACGCCCGGGTGTTGCTGTTGCAGACGGATACCGAGTTCATCGAGACGTTGCATGTTGCGTTGCAGGTGTTGTGCCTGGGTCCGCTGGATGCGGTCAGCAAGCAGGTCGACACGGTGAAGCAGCGCTTCGGAATCGGGGCTGGCAAGTTCGGCAGCGGCGGACGGGGTCGGTGCGCGTCGATCGGCGACATGATCGGAGATACTGGTGTCGATCTCGTGCCCGATGGCAGAAATGAGCGGAATCGAGAGCCCGGCGATGGTGCGCGCGAGCTGTTCGTCGTTGAACGCCATGAGGTCCTCGAGGGAGCCACCGCCACGCGTCAG
>JASFPB010000094.1:0-7512 GCA_050116235.1 Chromatiales bacterium
CTCGCCAAAAGCCAGCTTTTCTCCATCGATCGTCGCTGTCAGCAGAGGTTTCTCGAGGTTGCCCTCGAGGGTGCCACTGGCAACGAGATTCCCGTCCGCACCAGGCATCAACTGGTCCAGACGATCAGCCTTGAGTTCGAACACAAGATCGAACATCTCTGCAACCTGGCCATTTGCCTGTAGCCTGTTATCACCAGCTGAGACAAGCAGTTCGCTGATAGTGACCCTCTTTCCATCAAGCGAAGCAGATCCTTCCGCGCTTAGCGGGTATTCGTTGACGACACCCTGAATATCCCGAAATGCAACTTCCACGCGAGGCTGTCCCTCCACGAGCTGCCCGCTGGTAGAGAGATCACCGCTTACTGTGACCGAATAGTCCGGATAGAAGCGGCTGCCGCTGAGTTCACGAAAGGCAACATCTGCCTGCCAGGCAAGCACCTCCTGCCATTGCAGCTGGCCGGCCAGATCCAGTTCACCGTTGTCACCGGTGAGCTGCGCAGATTGCACGAAAATCTCTTCAAGGTTGCCGGTTGCGGAGAGGGAGAGATGATTCTGTCCGAGTTGTTCTGAATCGTTCGAGGCCTTTACAGAAACCGCGTAGTCATGCAGATCCCCGGTGAGGTCTAAATCCATGCCCAGCGCCCCGAAAAGCGGGTCTGTAGCATCAACACCGGCCTCGAGATCAAACGCAGGCGGCCAGGCAAGGCCAACCTGGCCCGAAAGTTTTAATGCAACCGGACGCCCCTCAAATTCACTCCTGAGCATGACCTGCGTGTCACTGATATCACTCCCGGAAAACATGCCTGCAACACGGATCTCATCCATCACATACTGTTGTCCGTTGATACCAAGCTCGAAACGCTCCACGCTAAGCTGATCGAGCTCGAGGTCAATGGGAAGACTGAAGCCTGCAGGAGCTTCAGTGCTCTCCACGGCTCTCTCCTCCGGCTGCTGTGGCGTTTGAAGATCCAGTGACAATGTCTCCACCTCAATCCGCACACCGCGAATTTCTCTGCGGAAAAACGCGGAGAAATCGCTCAGAAGTTGAAGCCGTGTTACTTCGACACTGGCAGCGTCATCTTTCCAGCCAAGCCTGTCGATCCGGTAATCGACCAGAATCTTTCCGCTCGGGTTCTCGATGCTCAGCTGCGGCAGATAGTGCATCGCGACCTGCTCGAGTTTACGCGATCCGTTCTCGGTGAAGAGCAGCCAGTAAAGAACTGCGAACAGCAGCACCAGCAACAGCAGTAATGACCAGAGCAGCCCCTTGACGATCTTGCGCATGATCAGAATTCCGGGCCTATGCTGAGGTGGAGACGGGGATCACTGAAATCGTCAGTTGGCCATGCGACATCCACACGCACCGGCCCGATCGGGGAACGCCAGCGTGCGCCAAAACCGACACCGGTCTGGAGGTCCATATTGTCCCAGTCGTTGAACGCATTGCCGGTATCCACAAACAGGGCAGCACCCCATGGATCCTTGAACAGGTATTCATATTCGAGACTCGCAACGAGGAGATGCTTGCCGCCAATCACGGCGCCGGCATCGTTCTTTGGCCCCAGAGACTCGTAACCATAGCCGCGAACGGAGTTATCACCACCAGCAAAGAATCGCAGCGATTTCGGCAGCTGATCCGCGTCGGCAAAAAATGTTGACCCGATTTCAGACCGCGCGATCAGCCGCCCCTTGTCTCCGGCGGGTTGAATCAGCTTCGCGTACATCGTCGCCTGCAAAAAGTCACTGCTGCTGATGAAGCCCTCGTAAGCACCTTCAAGGCCGGCTCTGAGCAACCATCCCTTGCGTGGAAAAATTGGATTGTCGGCCACGCTCTTCTGTACGCGGATTCCGGCGATGAGGAATTCGGTCTCCAGCTCCGGCTCACCGGTAGCCTGGGTCTTGTCATTGAGGTATCTCAGCGAGGCGATCTGGTCCCATCCCGATGAATGCAGGCGGTGATACTCGGCTCCAAGCTCGAAAGTCTGGCTGTCGATATCATCACCATACTCCCTGCTGATATTGAAATAGTAGCGCATGTATTCGTCGAGCCGCTTTTCCGTCGGCACGATGTAGCTGATATTGCCGAGAACCTCGGTCTCGGAGTAGTTGAGCGTGCTGGTGAGCCTCGAGCCCTTGCTGTCGAGCCAGCGAATCTCATAGTCAGCCCCCATCCTGAAGCCGGTGTCCGAGCCATAGCCGATGCGACCCCTGTAGAGCGAGCGCTTGGCGGGCTCGGCAATAATATCAACGGGCACCTGCAAGTCCTTCGCCTGCTTGTATTTCGCTCTGACACGCACGTTGCCAAAATAGCCACTGTTCTGGAGGAGCTGTTGCTGCTCTGTGAGAGCATCGGTCGAGAAGAAATTCCCCTCACTGATCTTCACATACTTTTTCATGTAGCTGGTGGAGAGCACCGACTGCTCGACGGCTACCTTACCAAAGCGATAGCGGCTGCCCGTCTCCAGGACGAGCCGTATATCAGCGACCCCTTTGACGGGATCGACGAGTATCTCGTGAGTGCTGAAAAACGCATCAAGAAAGCCAATGCTCCTGGCATGGCTCTCGAGACTGCTCTTGAATGCATCATACTTGTCGTGCCTGAAGGGCTCGCCAGCGGAATAGGGCGGGGTCGCCAGGAGCTTGCGAAAACCCGGTTCCCCGGAACCCTCGCCGTTGACCCTGATCTCCTGCTTCCTGATCAGAACAGGCTTGCCCTGGGTGACCCGCACCGCCAGTTCCCAGCAACTTTCGGTACGACGCAGGTCACTGCTGACAGTGGCGGAATAATAGCCCAGCGCCCGCAGCGCGCTATCGACTCCGGGAGCAGCGGCGGCAACGAATTTATCAACTTCTTCACGCGTCGCGGAACATGCCGGCAAGGATGACGGCTTCAGTGCAAGGATGTTCTCTTTCACCTCGTCGGAAGTGCCGGATACGGTGATCCTGATGCGTTCTTCCTTTTCTTCTGATTTTTCTGCTTCTTCTGCAGCATGGGCGGTGGCACCAAAACAAATCAGGAGCGCGAGCGATTTGCAAAGAAAGCGATGATGTACGGATCGCAGATTCATCATGAACAGGTGATCAACCCGCATATACAGGCCATGCAGGCAGAGGAAGACTCCTCGTGCGAAAAAAAACAGTGTCTATTGTATTGAAGAATGCCGGATCACTCAGCCTTTAATTTCATCGCCGGATTAAGGCAAATTGCTCTCGATGCGCACCCGTTTCACCATCCGTTCGTCACATTCAAGAACCGAAAACCTGAGGCCTGCCTCATCAACATAGTCATCCTCGCGTGGAATGCGCTTCAACCGGTTGACGAGCAGACCGCCGATGGTCACGAATTCCCTTGTCGGCAGACTGAGGTTCAACTGGTCATTGAGGTCACTGATTGTCACGTGCGCCTCCGCGACATAGACACCATCGCCAATCTGCTCGATATGATGCCTGTGCTGATGATGCAGGCGAAAGTCGACATCATCGATGTCGCCGACGATTTCCTCCAGTATATCCTCGGCCGTGAGCAGTCCGATCGCCGAGCCAAATTCATCGACAACGACTGCCATGTGATCGATCCGGGACTGCAGCAACGGCAACAACTCGTCCGCTTGCTGGGATGGTGCCACGAACATTGCAGGATGGAGGAAATCAGTCAGGCTGCGTTTTTTCAGGTCCGGATCCAGCAGGTCCCAGGTCATGAGAATGAGGATACCGATTATGCGGCTTGCGTCCGTGTCATAGACAGGCAGCCTGTTATAGCCCTTTTCGAGAACGAGGGAAATCGCGTGCTCCAGGCTTTGCGAGTTGTTGAGAATCACCGCATCGCTCAGCGGGATCATGATCTCACCGGCCGTGATGTCACTGAAACGAATCGCCCGCCTGATGCGCTTCTGGTCGAAGATCTCGCCGCTTGGCGCCTGCTCGGAGGATTCGAGCAGCGTGCGAATCTTCTCCTTGGAAACAAAGACGTTGTGCGAAGCACTTTTTCTCGAGACCAGGCGCACGGCAAGGCGCGCAAACCTGGAAAAGATGAATATGATCGGGAAAAAGAGCCATGAAAAGAAACGCAAGGGATAGATGAGTATCGGCGCCAGCGTATCTGCTTTCTGCTGATAGACACTCTTGGGAACGACTTCCCCGAAGATCAGCATGACAGGAGTGATCATGAGGATGGCTATGAGCTCGCCGCCCTGCCCGTAATGCCTGATCGCCATGATCGTTGCCAGTGTTGCGAGTGAAACGGTCGAGATGTTGGTCCCCACCAGTGTGGTTGTGAGCAGGCGCTCGGGATGCTCGAACTGCTTGAGCACCATGCGTGAGCCTGCATGCCCCTGTCTTGCCCGGTGACGCAGCTTGAGCTTGTCGGCATTGACGAGCGCGATTTCGGAGCCCGAAAAGAAACCCTGCAGCAGGACCAGAACAAGCATCGCGATGAATGTGAGGGCTATCTCCATCAGGGGTCCTCCTCCGCTTTTGTCTCCTTTTCAGGATGCCCCTTTGCCACCTCGACACGCGTGATCAGGAATCCGGACATATCGAGGACGGTCATAGTGAGATCATCGAGCTGCACCCTGTCGCCGATCTCGGGGAGCCTGTCCAGGTGACGAAAAATGACACCACCGATCGTTGTCATGCGCGGATCCTCGACACCGAAATGGGTCAATCGATTGAAATCCGACAGTTTCATGTCTCCGGGTACGAGATAGCGATTTTCGTCCCGCTCCTCGTAGAGGTGCTGGCCGGAAACCGAACCGCCGAGATGTCCGAAGATATAGCGAAGGACACCCTTGACGGTGATGAGGCCGTCGACACCGCCAAATTCGTTCATCACGAGGGCTGCCTGGGAATTACTACTCTGGAAAAAATCGAACATCTCGTCGACCTTCTTGGTTGGTGGTGCACCGACCGGAGGATGAAGAAGATCATCGAGCCTCACTGCCGCAAGTTCGGGATTACCCGACAGGAGGGGGACGAAATCCTCCGCATGCAGGAAGCCGATCACGTTATCCCTCTGCTTGCGATAAACAGGTAGCCTGTTATGACGGTATTGACGCACACGTTCGAGGATCTCGGGCATCGACCAGTCTGCATCGATGAATACCATGCGCGTTCGCGGAACCATGATCTCCACGATCTCTGTGCTTCCTGCTGCGAGCAGGTTGTAGATCAGAGTACGCTCGTTCGGTGTAATGTCGCCTTCCTCCTCCGCATCAATGACAAGCGTCTTGAACTCGTCGATGCGCAGCAGGTTCTCCGGGGCCTTCTCCTCCCCGACGATCATGCTCGCGATGCGGTCGGATATGAGGCGTATGGCCTCGCGAACCGGGGTAATGAGACGCACCCAAACCATCATTGGTCCGGCGACAACGCCCGTGCTGTACCTGACCGGGTTGGAAACCGCGATCGTCTTGGGTGTTACCTCCCCGAAGAGCAACAGCAGGGGCACCATGATGATCACGTTGACCCATTCCGCATTTTCGGGACCATAGAGGCTCACGAGAATAGTTGCCATGTTCGCGGATGCGGCGACATTGATGAGTTCATTACCGCAGAGTATCGAAATAATGAGCCGTCGCGGTTGCTCGAGCAGCCTGTAGAGCGTGTTGGTTTTCGGATGACGTTCACGTCGCAATCGCTGCAGGTCAAGCTGGGAGAGAGAAAAGAGCGCCGTCTCCGAACTCGAGAAAAAGGCCGAGGCCAACAGCAGGAACAGCTGCAGGAGGAGTCGCAGCAGTATGTCGGGCTCGGTCAGCTGCGCCGGATCGATAGCGAGCGTCTCCAGAGCCGCCGTCAGCTCTGCCGTCAGTTCAGGTCCTGTGTCCACTGGAGATATCTGCTTTCCTGCTGCAAGATCGCGCGTAAAACATCATTGCATCATATGTCAGCCTTTATGACAGCTGTATGACGTGAGGCAGGACTCCGGAAATTTCAGTGCGATTATCCGTGTTCCTGCCGGGACAGCTGCACCGCATCACCGGAAGATGCCGGATTCGTTGTCTCAAGTTGCCTTCGCCGTCTCTGCCTGGTGCATGTAGACCACGCGCTGCGGGAATGGGATCTCGATCTTTTCGGCGCGAAAGGCATCATCGATGGCATAGCGCAGATCACTCTCGACGATCAGACGGTAATCGACATTCTTGACAAAGCAGCGGAGTTCGAAGAGCAGCGAACTGTCAGCAAAATCCCTGAACAGCACGCGCGGCGGCACCAGACCCGGATCGTTCTGAATGACCTGCGGGTGATCCTTCGCCACGCGCAGGATGATCTCCCTGACCTTCTTGGTATTACTGCCATAGGCAACACCAACCGGAATAATGATACGCCCCATACCGTCTGTGAGCGTCATGTTGACCACCTGGTTACTCAGGAGATCGGAGTTCGGCACCAGCACCTCGGCGCGGTCAAACGTCTCGATGATGGTCGAGCGGATTCGCACCTTGCGCACATACCCCTCCGTCGTACCGACGCGAATCCAGTCACCGGGGCGTATTGGCCGTTCAAAAAGCAGGATGATGCCCGAGATAAAGTTGCTGACGATATTCTGCAGGCCAAATCCGATACCGACCGAGAGGGCACCCGCGATGATGGCGATATTACTGAGGTCCAGTCCCGCAGCGCTCAGTGAAACGAGGAAACCGATGGTAATGAGAACATAGGCCAGCAGCGTGATGAACGACTGGCGAGCGCCGCGACTGGCCGGATCCCGGGTTTGAAGCAGATTGGTTGCTGCACGCTGCAACAGTCGCGCTATCATCCAGAAGAGGAGAAAAATCACCATCCCGAGAAACAGCTTCGAGGGAACCAGCGAAATATCTCCGATCTGAAAGGGCTGACTCAGCACATGGCCGAGAGATGAGGTATCACGGGGCGTCAGCTGCCAGAGTCGCAAGGTCACGAGAGATGCAACGACAGCGGTAATGACCAGCACTACCCCACGCCTGAGGGAAAAGCGGTCGAACTCTGCATCCGAGGTATCAGCCCCGCCCTTACCCATCGAAGGCGGACGCAGGGCGATAACCAGTGTCCGGTAGAAAAGCCATCCGAGGACAGCCACCATCAGGCTACCGAACATGCCCCGGGAGAAGAAAATACCAAAATTCTGGTAACCCAGTACGTAGGCAAGAGGGCCAATCATGAAAAGCGGGATCAGGGGCCAGCGCCCCCCCCTGTAGCGGGCGAACTCGGGGAATGTCGAAAGAGCGGACACGAGCCAGATGGACGTTATAAGCATAAACATACCGATGAAGCTCCTGAACGCCACCACCAGCGTATTTTCGCTATCCGGGAACGCATAGGGAACCAGCATCATCACAAGGCTGAAGAGCGACAGGGTCCAGAGAATGCGCAGGGGCACACTTGCCGGGCACCGCTCCCGCTCGTTGCACAGGGCATAATCGAGCAGCGGGGAGGTCAGCAAGGCAAGTGCCATGATCAGGGGATAGGCTGCAAAGGCGCTCCCTACCCAGGCAAGCATCACCCCGACAGAAACAAAGAGCATGACCCAGGGGAGTC
>JASFPB010000095.1:0-7504 GCA_050116235.1 Chromatiales bacterium
AAAGGCAGCAGGAAAAGGATCACGAGTACCGGGATCAGCACGATGCGAAGCAGTGTGAGGCTGTTGGGAATATTCCAGAACACGTCAGAGCCTGTCGTTCAGCTAGAAAACCGGTTGTGATGACATGGTGTGCAGTCAGGCCGTCGACTATTCACCATGAAGATGTTGATAGATGCGTTTCGCCAGCGCCCGGCTGATGCCCTCCACAGCGGCGATGTCTTCCTCGCCGGCACTGACAAGTTCCTGCAGGCCTCCAAAATGACGCAGAAGATCCCTGCGTCTGCGCGGGCCAACACCGGCGATCTCCTCGAGCACAGAGGACTGGCGGGCCCTTGCGCGCTGCTTGCGATGGCCGGTGATCGCAAAACGGTGCGACTCGTCGCGTATCTGCTGCAAAAGATGCAACGCCGGAGAACTGGCCGGCAGTATAAGCGCCTTGCTATCAGGGTACAAGAAGAGACGCTCCATGCCGGGCTTGCGATCAGGCCCCTTCGCGATGCCAAGAAGGTTGACGCCCGTCACCCCCATCTCGCCAAGCGTTTCGGCAACCCGGGAGAGCTGCCCCTTGCCGCCGTCGATGATCACGAGGTCGGGCATGCGGGTCTCTCCCTGCTGGATGCGCGCGAAACGTCGGCTGATGACCTCCTGCATGGCCGCGTAGTCATCCCCGGCTGCAGCCTTGCGGATGTTGAAACGCCTGTAGTGCTGTCGGGCAGGACCCTGCTGGTCGAAAACAACACAGGAAGCAACCGTGCGTTCTCCGCGTGTATGGGAAATGTCGTAGCATTCCATGGTCTGCGGCGTCTCGTCGAGGCCAAGCGCATCCTGCAACTGCTGATAACTCTCGAGCATCCCGCTCTGGTCGGCCAGACGTGCCCGCAGGGCAGCGGCCGCATTCTCCTGTGCCAGGCTAAGCCAGCGCTGGCGTTCACCGCGAACGCGCTGGCGTATCGCGACACGACTCCCCTTCTGCGCACTGAGCACTTCCTGCAGCAGTTCCCGCTCCTCCGGAAGATGGGAGACGAGGATCTCGCCCGGGACGGGGCGTTCGAGGTAATGTTGTGTCAGAAAGGCAGCGACAAGCTGCGCAATCTCCGTGTCGGCTGTAATACGCGGGAAGAAGGAGCGGTTGCCGAGATTCCTGCCATTCCTGATCGTAAAGACCTGGACACAGGCCCGGCCGGCCTCCATGGTGGCTGCGACGATGTCGAGATCACCCTTTTCGCCACTGACATACTGGCGTTCCTGGATCTTCCGCAGGCTGATGATCTGGTCGCGCAGGCGAGCGGCTTTTTCGAATTCCAGTTGCGCCGATGCCTGCTCCATCTCTTCGGTGAGTGCCTCGATGACTTCTGTCGCCTTGCCCTCGAGGAAGCGTCGCGTGTGCATCACGTCACGGTTGTAGTCCTGCTCCGTGACCAGGCCGACGCAGGGCGCCGAGCAGCGCTTGATCTGGTATTGCAGACATGGTCGGCTACGGTTGCGATAGAAACTCTCCTCGCATTGCCGCACGGGAAACACTTTCTGGATCAGGTGCAGCGTTTCACGCACGGCACTGCTGCTCGGATAGGGGCCGAAGTAGCGTCCTTTCGCCTTGCGCGCGCCGCGATGGAAAGCCAGGCGGGGGAACAGATGGCCGGAGAGGTAGATATAGGGATAGCTCTTGTCATCTCGCAGCAGCACGTTATAGCGCGGCTTGAGTGACTTGATCAGCTGGTTCTCGAGAATGAGTGCCTCGGCCTCGCTGCTGGTGATGGTGATCTCGATGTCACGAATCTGCGAGACCATGAGCTGGATACGGCGATTGAGCGAGCGCGTGAAATAGCTTGAGACCCGTTTCCTGAGATTTTTCGCCTTGCCGACGTAGAGGACCTCGCGATCATCGGCGAGCATGCGGTAGACACCCGGACGGGTCGTGAGGTTCTTGAGAAAACGCTTGTGATCGAATCCGCTGGTTTCGCTCATGACCCGAGAATTGCGCGAATTTCACCGAAAACCGCGTCGAACATTGCCGGCGTGAGACGCCTTGTCTGGGTGTTGTATCTGCTGCAGTGGTAGGAGTCGAGCAGCCTTATTCCGCGAGCCAGTTCCGTCTGCAGTCCATGCCCGAAGGGATGATCCTTCTGTCGTCCGTTGCAGGCACGCACGACTGCCTTGTGCGCGATCTGGCCAAGCGCGAGGATGACACCACCATCAGGCAGCTGATCGATTTCCTCTGCAAGGTAGGCATTGCAGTGATTGATTTCATCGGCCACCGGCTTGTTCTGCGGAGGTACGCAGCGCACGGCATTGGTGATCCTGCAATCGATCAGCTGCAGACCGTCATCGAGGGCAACACTCTCGCTTTGGTTGGAAAAGCCGTGCTGATGGAGCGTTTCGTAAAGCAGGAGTCCGGCATGGTCACCGGTGAAGGGGCGCCCGGTGGCATTGGCGCCATGCAGACCCGGAGCCAGCCCGACGACAAGGAGACGCGCATCCGACGGACCGAATGAGGGAACCGGTTTGCAGTAGTAGCCGGGGTATTTTTTCTTCGACTCCTGCAAAAATGCATGCAGGCGCTCGCAACGGCGGCAGTCAGTGGAGAAACGCGGAGAAACAGGCAAGAGTCTTGTTCAGTGCAGTTCGACGATGTTGTGCCGAAGTGCCCAGTAGGTCAGCTCGATATCGTTGTTGACGCCCAGTTTTTCCTGGATGCGCTGCCGATAGGTACTGACCGTCTTCGGGCTCAGGAAGAGGCTTTCGGAGATCTCCTGCACACGCATGCCCTTGGTAATCATCAGCAACACCTGGAGCTCACGATCAGACAGCTCCGACATTTTCGAGGCCGTATCACCCGGTGCCTTGGCAAGCGCGAGCTGCTGGGCGACATCACGTGACATGTAGATGTTCCCTTCATTGACGGTACGCACGGCATCGGTCATCTCTTCGGGGTTGCTGCTTTTCGAGAGGTAGCCGAGAACGCCGATCTCCTGCAGTGCATAGGAGAAGGCCTCGTGGCTCATCGCGGTCACCACGATGATCTGGATATCCGGATGCTTGCGGCGAATCTGCTTGGCGGCATTGACGCCACCGATTCCGGGCATGTTGACATCGATGACGAGGACGTCAGGCGAGAGCTTGTCCGCAAGTTCGATGGCTTCTTCACCGGTTGCTCCCTCGGCGATAACCTCGATATCACCGGCCGATTCCAGGATCTTCCTGAGACCATTTCTGACAAGCTGGTGATCGTCAATGAGAAGCACGCGTATCATACGACTGGTTCGATTTCCCGGTAGCTACGGTTTACTGGCTGCATGTGGCAGAATTCTACACGATTTCCATTTCAACCCGGGAGTTTCATATTGAAGTCGGCTGATACCACGCCGGGAATCCTGCGCCATCTTGGTGCGATTTTATATGATCTGCTGCTGATGCTGGCACTGCTCATGGTTGCGACAACCCTGGTCGTCGTGCCGATGAGCCTGCAGGGCGCAGAGGTGGCCATTGGAGACTCTCCCCTCTTCCGGCTCTACCTGCTGGCTGTCGGCAGCGGCTATTACCTCTGGTTCTGGACGCACGGCGGGCAAACCGTGGGAATGAAAACCTGGAAGTTTCGACTGACGGACGAGGCAGGCACCTCCCCCGGACCCGCAATCGCCCTCAAGCGACTGCTGCTGGCCATGGTGACGAATACACTTTTTCTTGCCGGTCTCTGGTGGAGCCTTTTTGACAGCGAGAAGAGAACCCTCTACGACAGGCTTTGTCATACCAGGCTCTGCAGCGACCGCTGATTTCAGATATAGCGTCGATAGAGAAAGACGATCGCGATTCCCAGCAACACCACCGGGCTCCATGCGACGAGCACCGGAGAAACATTGTAGATGATGCCGGCGAAACCAAGGGTCTGGCTGATCAGGAAGAAAACCACGCCGATCAGAATACCGGCCATGAGATGCTTGCCGATATCGCTGCTGCGGATATCACGCATGACAAACGGCAGGGACATGATCAGCATCATGATACCGATCACGGGACTCGCCAGTTTGGACCAGAAAACCACCTCGTGCTCTGAACTGCGCTGCTCATGCTCTTGCAGAAACGAGATGTAATTGAAGAGTTGCCCGATCGTCAGGAAGGCGGGTTCGATGCCGAGGTTGATGAGCATATCCTCGTCGAGCTCGGCCGAAAACGGACGGTTGGGGAAGCTGGACGAGAAATTGCGCCCCTGCTCGATTTTTGTCTCCTCGACATTGATCAGCTGCCAGCGATCGTTTTCCACGGTCGCACTCTCCGCTCGCTGCATGTGCTCGAGGTTGCCGGCGTCATCGAAGCTGTAGACAGAGATATCGGAAATCTCTCCATCCGGATTGATCTGGCGGATATTGACATAGGTATCGCCCTCGCGAATCCAGACACCATGATCTGACTGGAGGATTGTCTGCTTGTGCAGCAGTTTCGCGCGCAGAAGTTCGCTCTCCTTGTCGAGATAGGGTGCCACCAGCTGGCCGATGAGTATGCTGAGAAACGTCATGGCAAGGCCGACCTTGAGCAGCGACCTCAGGAGGTCCAGCACCGAAAGTCCTGCAGCACGCATGGCCATGAGTTCGCGCTGTTTGGCAAGACCACCCAGTCCCAGCAATCCGCCAATCAGCAGGGCGACAGGGAAAAGTTCGTAGAAATAGCCCGGCGTGCGCATCAGGGTGATCAGAAGCAGCTTCGGCATCGTGTAGTCGCCGCGGCCCACGTCACCGATATCATCGACAAAATCCGCGATGCCACGGAAAGAGATCAGCACGACCAGGACCACGGAGACCCAGACAGCCAGGGTTTTCAGCAGGTACCAGTCAAGCTTGCGCACGCTGCTTCCTCGCTACCCGCCTGAAACGCAGGGTGTCGTAATTGTCCAAAAAGAGTGCGATCAGCAGCATCAGCGCGACGACCCACCACATGCCAAGCCATTCCGGTGTCATCTTGCGCAGCATCCACTGATCCGCCGATTTCAGCAACGCCATGAAAATCAGGTAGAGGACCACAGCCAGCACTACATTGAGATAGCTGCTCTTGCGCGGGCTGCTGCGGCTCAGCGGAATTGCGAGCAGGCCAAACGCGATCACCGAGAGCGGAAACACGAGGCGGGATTGCAATTCTACGCTGGCCTCCAGGTTTCCCAACTCGAGGAGTTCCGTCGTGTGCATGTGCTTGGGTCGTTTGCTTCGTGCCTTTTGCTCGGGCGCATTGACGGCGATCTCGTATTCATCGAACTTGAGCGCCGAGAAGTCGTTACTGCCGGGGGAACCGTTGTACTCGCGGCCATCGTGAAGAACGACATGGCGCAAGCCACTGACCGGATCGACATAGTGACTGCCCTTTTCTGCCGTCACGAGCGAGATCCCGTCACGCTTCTCGACCTGGATGAAAAGATTCCTCAGTCCTCCCGAATCTGACGACTCGGCATAGAAGACGAGCTTCCCGTCACGCGCTTCATAAAAGCGCCCGCTGCCCATGGCCGCAAGCAGCAGGGCTTCCTGGTGCTGGTTCTTGAGATCTTCCGCGATGCTTGCAGAGACCGGATAAACCCAGAGCATCAGCCAGGAAGAGATCAGCGCCATAGGAATGGCGACGAGGATGACCATGCGTCGCACCTTGCCAAGACCGAGCCCGCTGGACTGCAGCACCGTCATCTCCTGGTCCTGGTAGAGACGTCCGAGCGTCATCACAGTCGCGAAGAAAAAGGCAGCCGGTATGAGTCGCCCCCCGAGTCGCAGGAGTTCGAGAAAAATCAGGGTAAGAACCGAGTCTGCCGGAATCACGCCACTGGCTGCCAGTTTCAGTACCTTGACGAGGCTGCCGCCGAGCAGGATCAGGGAGAGAACCACGAGAATGGCGAGAAAGATCCGCAGGATCTCATACCCGATATAGCGTTCCAGAATCGGCAGCTTGAACATGCAGGCGAAAACCCGGTTACTAAAGATTGGACGAAATCAGTCAACTGCTGGCATCCTAACAGAAATTGAATACAGCACAGGCATCAGCATGAAAATCGACATTGGCAACAGGGATCTTCCCGGAAACAAAAGCGACTGCCTGGTCATTCCGCTCCTCAAGCACAACCGTCTGACACAGAGCGCAGAAATCGTGAACGATGCCACGGGCGGTCGCCTGAAGACGCTGCTCAAGGAGAGTCGTTTCAAGAGCGAACCAGGCAACACACTCCTGCTCCATGCACTCGATGGCGTCAGCGCAAAAAGCGTCATGCTCTACAGCGTTGGTAATGCCAGCGAGATTACGCGTGAAAACCTTGGTCAATCCATCGAGGCTGTCAGCCAGCGTCTCGCCAGTGAGAACTGCAGAAATGCTCTCATCGTTTTGCCGTTCGAGGATGCAACCAGCAGTGACAACTACGGCATTGCGCGCGAAGCCGCCATGGTCGTCGCAGCTTCCGACTATCTTTTTGACAGCTGCAAAAGCGAGAAGCCCGATCCGGTCTCCCTGCAGCGGGTCGATTTTCATGCCGGCAAGAAACCGCTGTCCTCGGCCCGGCGCGGTGTGAATCACGGTCAGGCCATTGCCGGGGCGATGCAGCTTGCAAAAGACCTTGGCAACCTGCCCGGCAATATCTGCACCCCGGCATATCTCGCCAGCGAAGCAAAAAAACTGGCCGGCAAATACCGCAAACTCACTGCCAGCGCCCTCGATGAAAAGGAGATGAAAAAACTCGGCATGGGCGCACTGCTCTCGGTAACGCGCGGCAGTCGTCAACCGGCCAGGCTCATCACCATGCACTACAAGGGCGGCAAGCCGAAGGAGAAGCCGGTGGTGCTTGTCGGAAAAGGACTCACGTTCGATGCCGGCGGTATCTCCATCAAGCCTTCGGCACGCATGGACGAAATGAAATACGACATGTGCGGCAGCGCCTCTGTCTTCGGTGCGGTCAAGGCCTGCGCAGAGCTGGAGTTGCCAATCAACCTCGTCGGCATTATCCCCTCTTCCGAGAACCTGCCCGATGGTGATGCAAACAAACCGGGAGATATCGTGACCTCGATGGCGGGCCTGACGATCGAAGTACTCAATACCGATGCCGAGGGCAGGCTGATCCTTTGCGACGCCCTCACCTATGCCGGACGCTACGACCCGGCTGTCGTCATCGATATCGCCACCCTGACCGGTGCCTGCATTACGGCGCTGGGTCATCACACCTCGGGGCTCATGGCCAATGATGACCGGCTTGCGGATGCACTGCTCGAGGCCGGCCGGGAGATCAACGACCGCGCCTGGCGTCTCCCACTCTGGGAGGAATACCACAAGCAGCTCCAGAGCAACTTTGCCGATCTCGCCAATATCGGAGGTCCACCGGCAGGCACGATCACCGCAGGCTGCTTTCTCTCACGCTTTGCTGAGAATTACCACTGGGCACATCTCGACATCGCAGGGACGGCCTGGGTGGGGGGCGACGCCAAAGGCGCCACCGGAAGACCGGTCCCGCTGCTCGTCAATTACCTGCTGAAACGCGCAGGCGCCGTCTAGC
>JASFPB010000096.1:0-7374 GCA_050116235.1 Chromatiales bacterium
GGCCGGTTCACATATCCGGATTCAGAGAGGGAAGAGTGACAGATGCTTGCCTTGCCTTGTGTCGTTCTCTTTTTTTACGCCTCCTTGCTTGCCTGAGTGCGCGCAGAAGCAGCTTCCTCTGTGGAAGAGGGTCCTCATCATGTATCGCTGCTTTCTGCAATTTCATGATGAGCTCCTGCTCAGGAGGTTCACAGAAGCGCGTGACAAAAGGTTCCAGCCGGGCGGGCCTTCCTGATTGCTCCGTACTGTCGAGCCAGCGCATGAGGTTGCGAAAGATCGTTTTCGAGTCACTATTTCGCACTGATTTTTCGAGCACACGGAAAAGAGAGTCTTCTGTCTGTTTGCGTGCAGCCATCCGGTTTTTCCACCAGTTTGCGATGGTATGGCGCAATAGAAAGAGCGCCAGCAGCAAGATGATCATGAGGGCTGCCAGAGCGATCCATGCAACCGGCGGAGAAGCCGCTGCTCCCGCTGCAGTTCCTTGACTGCCCCTCACGACCTTGAATGAAGCCCCGGGCAGCTCGATACGTTCGAGACTCTCACGCTTGATATCCCACCATTCCAGAACGATTGCCGGCAGGGTGTAGGATCCGGAACGCTCTGCGACATAGGTGAAGGTCTCGATGCGTGAGCCCTCGATGGTGCCGCGCTCCACCTTGTCATCCACGCGTGGCTGGGCGGGATAGACGGCGAGCCCCTCAATCGGCTCCTGGCCGAGCGGTTCGAACGCCATCCCGGAAATACCAGCCGCCTGGAGAGTGATGGTTCGCCTGATGGCGTCCCCAACCTGCATTTCACCAGGCTCTGGTTCCCACTCCTGCCCGGCCGTCAGGCGTGTTGTGCTGATCAGACCGCGAATGCCTTCGGCGCCAAGAGGTACGCGGCTGTCGAATTTCACAGTCGGGAGGGAGGCCTTGCGAGTCACACTGCCTGCGGTGTCACCGGGGGTCCGTACCTCGATTTCAAGGGTATCCATCTCCAGCTCGAAACGGCCGGAGCGCTGCGGGTAGATGGAGATTTCGTAGCGCTGCCCGGAGTAGGATGTTCCGTCGACGGTCTCCTGAAGACGTACACCTTCATCCTTGGGTGGCAGCACATAGGCGCCGGACAGCTCGATGTTGCCGAAGCCGGAAATCTTCGCCCATGCGTCGGGCGCAAGGACGTCAATCTGCAGGATAACGCGCTGTCCGATCCAGGGCTCTTCAGGGATCACCTCGCTGCGCACGAGCAGCTCATCGGCATTGACAGGGATCACTGCCAGACACAACATCAGGCATGTCAGCAGGCGCATGCTCACTGGCCACTCTCCTGCTGCTGCCTGGAGAGCTGGTAGGCGAATTTCGATCGCAGGAAATCGGCAGGGCGCGTCTGGACCTGGCGCAGCCAGATTTGCTGCAGCGAGGCATCGTTTGCCGGCATCTCCGATTCAATCGTCTGCTCCTCGCCTGATTGTCCCGAATCCGGCTTGTCAGAAAACTGGATGTCATCGGCGCCAAGTTTTCCCTCTGTCATGTTACCGCCTTCTCTTTCGAGTGCCTTCGCACGCGACACTGCAATCTCGAGGTTGCGTTCGGCGGCCTCCCACCCGGGGCGTAGTTTGAGTGCCTCTCCGTAACGTTCAGCGGCCTGTTCATAGAGGCCCTGCATGACGAGCGCATTGCCGTGGTTGAAGATCTCTTCGGGGGTCTTCAGTTGTGAAAACAGCAGCGCGGCCTGCTCGAAATTTCCGTCCCGGTAGAGGGCGACGCCACGCCATGCCGGATCGCCAAACCGCTTGCTTGCGAAGGCATAGTCACCCTGTTCAAAAGCGCGGTAGCCTCTCTGGTCAGGTGTCAGCAGTCGGCATTCCTGTTGGGTGGCACAATAGAGCCCTGCCAACAGCAGGGCCAGGATCGGCAGGGCCGCAGGATGCGCGAGTTTCCTGATCCGGGACTTCATGACACCCTCCATCCACGCCTGGACCAGAAGAGCGCGAACAACGCCAGCAAAGGCAGCAAAAAGTAACCGGCGTCTTCCCGTCTCTGTTCTTCTGTTTGTATGCCTGGTGCCGTTTCCAGACTGCGGGCGCGATGCGCGATTTTTTCGACATCCTGCTCATCAGGCGTCAGCTGCTGGATCGTTGCGCCGAGCGCATCCGCGGCCTCTCTGAGTCCGGGATCGAGTGACACTTCCGGAGACTGTATCGACAGAAACTGCACGGGATAGGATGACTCGAGCCCGGCAACAGCGCCGGCCCGGAGCGATGCTACCGTGTCTGCGACAACCAGCATCGAGCCCGGCATGCCGGCACGTTGCATCATCTCGCCACCAAGTTGCAAAGCCTCATCCAGTGCATCGCCGTCCAGCGGCATCACTTCGGGACCTAGTTCCTCGAGCATATTCTCGATGACGCGCTCATCCTGTGTCAGTGGCATGACGAGGTGCGCGCTGCCGCTGTAAACTACCAGGCCGGTCGAGGCGCCCTGGCGTAGCGACAGCAGGTCGCGAATCTTCTGACGTGCGCGCTCAAGGCGTGAAGGCTGCACGTCGCCCGATTCCATGGAACTGCTGAGCTTCAGGAGTACCATGAGACCGCTGTCAGCTGGAAACGGCGAAGGTTGCATTCGCCAGCTCGGCCCTGCAACCGCCACGAAGGAAAGGATCCAGATCACGAGCAAGAGATGGATCGGGCGCAACCCCCTGCTGCCATCATCGCCAACGACGAGATGCTGTAACAGATGACGGTCGATGACCCGCTGCCAGTATGCGAGAGGGTCCTGCCTGCGCCAGAGTAGCCACCAGACGGCGACAGCGGGAAGCAGACCGAGCAGCCACAAGGGGCGCAGGAACTGGAGTTCAGGCATCTGCCTGCTCCACGGACTTGCGCAATCCGGGGGCGGCCTGATAGAGCAGGCTAATCAGCAGGAAAGCAGCCACTGGCCAGTAGAACAGCTCTCTTCTTGGCTGGTGGCTGATAGTCTCGGTTTCGCGCGTGTCAAGACGATCGAGTTCAGTGTAGATCTCTTCGAGTTCGTCACGGTCGTTGGCGTGGAAATAGCGGCCGTTTGTAATCTTTGCGACATCGTTCAGCGCCTGCTCATCCAGGGCCTCCTCGCCGGCGGTCGTCGGATCGCCGACACCAACAACGTGAATCCTGATGTCATTGTCACGCGCGATTTTCGCAGCCTCGGCTGGAGGGATGCGGCTGCCCGTATCATTGCCATCGGTGAGCGCGATGATGACACGCTGCTCGACTTGGCTGCGCTCGAAGAGCGTGATACCGAGCCCGATGGCATCCCCGAATGCAGTCCGGGGTCCCGCCATGCGTACCGCGGTCTCCTCGAGCAGCAGGCGTGCGGCATCGAGATCCCGCGTGAAAGGGACCTGGACGAAGGCTGCATTCCCGAAGACGATCAGAGCAACACGGTCCCCCTCACGGCGTGTGAGAAAATCGTCCAGGACCTCCTTGACGGCGCCGAGCCTGTCAATCTGTTCTCCCGTGCTGCTGGTGAAATCAGCGGTTTCCATGGAGCCGGAGAGGTCGACGAGCAGCAGCATGTCGCGTGTCGGTACTGTCTTCGTCAGGGGCGGCTCGAGTAACTGTGGACGCGCCAGAGCCAGCACGAGCAGGCTCCACAGCAGCAACAGCACGAGCGCCTCCCATCGCCGCATCGCGGGCACGCCGGTTCTTTTGCCCGGCTTTTGCCCCGTCAGTGCTGCAATCCGGTCGAACCACGGCAGCCTGACAGCTTTTCTTCCTTCGCGCCACGCTGGCAAGAGCGGACGTATCAGCAGTGGCAGAGCGATCAACAGCAATAGCCAGGGATAGGCGAGCACAAGGGAGTCATGCATCGGATGCTTCCCCGGTTCTGCTGCCGCTGTGCTTGCGGATCCAGAGCGATGCATTCCTGAGCAGTATCCTGTCCGGGGCTTCCTTACCGTTCCGCCATGCGTCGGCTTCGAAGTTGCATTCCCGGCAGCTGGCATTCAGAAAGCCGGCCCATTTTGAATCGTACAGTGATGCGACGACTTCGCGTGGCCAGGCCGCCAGGGCGACGCGTTTGAGGATGACGGACACCTCGTGCACGGTGCGCGCATCGGCAAGCAGCGACAGGCCTGCCCGGCGATAGGCGTTTTTCTGTCGCTCCTGGCGGCGCCATCGCCAGAAGGAAAATGCAAGCAAGACGAGTAATGCAAGAAGGATCCAGAAACCGGTCGCGGGAGGCCAGGATGGCGGTGCCGCAGGCAGGACGATATCCTGCAGGTCCGACAGGCTCAGCATCTCATCCATTCTTCGGTACCGGTGCTACGCCAAGCAGGTGACGTACCTGGCTGACCACATCGCCTTCGTTGCTGATCATGAGCAGGGGCGCCGACAGGCGCCGCAGAAAACGGGTGATGCGTTCCTGTTCGTCGCGATAATCCCTGACGAGGCGTTCACGCAGTTTTCTGTCGTTGAGGTCCATCTCCAGCTGGTTCTCGCCATCGCTGGCACGCAAGCGACCGGTCGGCGGGTCGAGGCGCATGGGATCGTGCACGAGGATGCCGAGGATGTCGTTATGGGTGGAGATTTGCGCTGTCAGCTTGCTGGTCTGTTCATCAACACCGAAAAAATCGCTGACGATGACGACAAGCACATCGTGTTTGGCGAGCCGCATCGCTTTCTCCAGCGCAGTATTCAGCATGCCGGGTGCAGGGGAGACCCCGGATTCTGCATGCAGAGCGTGATTCATCTCGAGGACCCCGTTCAGGATCGACATGACATTCTGTTCGCTGCGTCTGGGCGGAATTTCAAAGAGTGTCTCGTCATTGAATGCCACGACACCGACACGGTCGCCCACATCGAGTGCGCGCCAGGCGCCGAGAGCTGCCAGTTCTGCGGCTGTCACCGACTTGAGGCGGTCACGCGTGCCAAAGAACATGTTGAGGCGCTGGTCGACCACCAGCAGGACGGCGCGATCTTTCTCCTCTGTATACACACGGACATGGGGCGTCCGGGTACGCGCCGTGACATGCCAGTCCATCGTGCGTATGTCGTCACCCTCTTGATAGCGCCGCAGCTCCTCGAAGTTGAGTCCGCGTCCCCGCAGCCGCGAGGCATAGCGTCCCGACAGGATGCTTGTGACGGGCTGTTGCGGTTTGAAAGAGAAGTCGCGCGCGCGGTAACGGATCCGGATCAGTTCCTCGAGGCTGGCATAGACGCCAGGGGGAAGCTCCGGCTCGATGGTGCGGCGACGTATTTTCGACCAGTCCATGTGAATAAAACCTGTCTACCTGCCTCTTCAGGCAACGGCGACCTGCTTGACGAGCAGGGCGATGACATCGTCCGTCGTCATCCCGTCGGCCTGGGCCTCATAGCTCAGGATGATGCGATGGCGGATACAGTCGTTGATGACAGCACGAATATCGTCTGGCGTGACCGAGTCCCGACCATGGAGCCAGGCATGCGCCCTCGAAACCTTGTCGAGGGCGATCGATCCGCGCGGACTGACGCCGACCTGGATGTAGCGCGCCAGGTCATCGCTGAATTCGGCCGGCCGGCGCGTGGCAGCGACGAGTGAGACGATATAGTCCTCCATGGGTTCTGGAATGACGACGCGTGCTATTTCGTCGCGTGCCTCGAATACGGCACTCTGGGTTATCGGAGATGGGGTGTTGCTGTCGGGCGAACCCGATTTTGAATCACTCTCGACGCGTACCAGGCGTATCACCGATTTTTCTGCTTCGTCATCCGGGTAGGTGATGAAGACATGCATCAGGAATCGGTCCATCTGCGCCTCGGGCAGGGGATAGGTGCCTTCCTGCTCAATGGGGTTCTGGGTTGCCATGACCATGAACATCGGCATGAGCTTGTGGGTTTTGCCCGCGACAGTCACCTGGCGTTCTTCCATCGCCTCGAGCAGTGCGGCCTGGACTTTCGCCGGTGCACGGTTGACCTCGTCAGCCAGCACGATATTGGCGAATATCGGGCCGGGCTGGAAGATGAAGCGTTCATCGGCATCCTCCCCGAGATACATCTCGGAACCCGTGATATCGGAGGGCAGCAAATCGGGCGTGAACTGGATGCGACTGAACTCGGACTCGAGGTTGCGAGCGAGGCTCTTGACCGCGCGCGTCTTGGCAAGTCCGGGAAGCCCCTCGACAAGGACGTTGCCGTCACACAGCAGGGTCAGTAGCAGGCGTTCGACCACGTCTTCCTGCCCGATGATCGAGCGGCCCATGCGCTCCTTGAGGTCATTGATCGCTTGTAGTGAATTCGTCATCTGTCCGTTCATCCAGTGTTATGGAACCATCCAATGAGTTGTCATGAAAATATACAGCAACTACAGATGCTGATCCTCTCTCAAGCAGAGTTTTGACAGGCGATCGAATGCATGGACTTCAGCCTGAATCGTATCTGACAATTACAGAAACGGGAGAAGGGGCATCCTGCGCCTTGATTTTTTATGACGCCAACGCGGTGTCTCGGGTGCGCCTAGTCAGCGGAAGGGTAGATCCGTTTACACTCCTTCGCCATATCGATCAGTATCCAGTTGCGCCCCGCAGCCTCTTCCAGGCTGCTGCCGAGCTTGCCTCCGTCGTTATCGAAACTGGCAATTCTTTCCCGGAGAGGTACGAAACCATCATTTCCTTCGCGATTTACTTGGCTGAAGAATGCGACAAGTGCCTCTTTGCTCTCTGCGTCGTTCCGGGCAGGGAGAGGATTACTGGCATGTGCAGTGGAGAGCAGCTGTCACGAAGTTGGAAACACTCTTGTGCCAGGCGTCCTCAAAGGGATGCCGGGAGCCGTTCATCGGTGTGGGCCTGGAAGTCAACGCTCTCGCTGGTGAGTTTCTCGCGGCTCGTCTGCATCACTGACATGGTATTCGTCGGCGGCATAACCCGGTCCTTTCATCAGAACGACAGTCACGCAACCGATTGCGATCGTGAAGACGGCTGTCCAGATCGTGATGCCTGTAGCAATCGAAAGAATATCGATCATCCCGATGTGGCGCTCGATCTCGATGGCACTGCCCTCTGGCGGGAACAATCTGCTCACTCCGGCGATAAAAAGGGGTATCAGGGTACCGCCAATGAGTACATGTGGGAGTTTCCTGAGTATCGTCCACTCAAGCCCGGCAGGTTCGCGATTGTTGTTGATCTTCCTGAGATAACGCATCTTGCAATGTCCCGGGCATTCGACGCCCTCTGTCTGGTAATAGTAATAGTCGCAGAATCCCGATTATTTTGACCCTCTGTTCTGGACAAAGGTTCGACGCATGCAGATTGCGACCCATCAATCTTTGTTTCAGGCGGCCATCACCCGGGGCCACCGCTTGAAGCCCGACAATTTACGTGGCGGCTCTGTTGTAACGACGTAGAGACGGCTTTCATCATTCCAGGTTGCCAGCAGGC
>JASFPB010000097.1:0-7289 GCA_050116235.1 Chromatiales bacterium
AAGCGACGTCAGCCATTTGCATCAGAATCATTGATACCCATACCGATGATTTTTCAGGAGATGCCGTGATGCGTTTCAGTACCCGGATCACCCGCAAGGCAGGCAGACTCAGATCCACCTCGATGGCTAATGCCTCAGGATTAAAGTCATCCACCACATTGAAAGTCCGGAAGCGTCTGCTGCAGAACAGGCTGTCGCTCATAAAATCCATCGACCAGCACTGATTGGCCATGCTTGGCACTGCCATTGGCTCTGGATTCCTGCTCGGTAATCGTCGTTTACCACGTCGACGCTTATTCAGATTCAGCAAGCAATACACGCGATAGAACCGCTTGTGATTCCAGCAATGGCCCTGACGCCGCGGTACCTTAAACAGCTTGCTGAAGCCATAGGCCGGGTAGCGTTCTACGGCAGCTTGTCTGTTTCGACCTGCTTCAGAATCCTGACGATCTGGGTTTCTGAATAAAGGGATTTCTTCATCGATTGTTCTCCTCTTGTTTGGCAGTATGCCGGAGAACTCCAGTTACGCGTGGGGCCCGTTTATGGGAGGGTTACAGCCAGTTCACAAGCTGTTGAGCTGGGACAACGATTCTTTTTTATTAATCGCAGATTTTCCCAGAAATTGATAATCTTTGTTCTCGCAAGTTTTTGTTCGCCTGCTCATCTATATTTATTGTGTGAGGCTTGATTTTATTGTTGTCGCAATTTGATGATCTCAAGTCTTGTCGTTTCTACCTGACCATCCATCGTCAGGTGAGTGTTTTCGTTGACGGGAGTTAAGTCCATGCGTGTGAAATATGTCGTAAATGCTGTGGCAGGCTTTGTTGTCCTGTTTGGTTCGGTAGCCTGGGCTGGCGCCCCGGCGGTTGAGCAGGGAAAGATTTTGTATGAAAACCGCTGCGTACACTGCCATGGAAAGAATGCGGACGGTAAAGGGCAACTGATCGAGTATCTGAACGTGAAGCCTGCGAATATTATTGGTCTCTGTGGCGGGCGCCCTGAATCCTGTATCACAGATCGCGTGGTAAAGGCGGTACTTGGCCGTCATGAGTTGGGTGGTAAAAAGATGCCATTGCTCAAAGACTACATCTCTGTCGAAGACGTGTACGCCCTCAGCGAGTATCTGAAAAGCATGCGCTAAAATCTGAATCTCCCTGATTTGGTGCCAGGGTATCCCGGGTTTTTCGGCCTGATCATCCATGGCCAGTCACTGCGTGGCAGGCATCATGCGCTCGTGTGGCCGCTCATTACCTATTACCCGACCGATATAAAGGGTACAAATCCCTTCACCTTCTTTATCCTGTTAGTGCAGATGTCTTGTCGGACAAAGAGAACAAATGAGCCTTACACTGTCACAGAAACATCCACTCAAGGGCACACGGGAATTCAGGCTTGTCGGGGATGAGCTCGAATACAGCTTCAAGTCTCCGTTGAAATCGGAGTCTCTGAGCGTTGTGT
Source organism: Chromatiales bacterium (assembly GCA_050116235.1). GTDB lineage: Bacteria > Pseudomonadota > Gammaproteobacteria > Chromatiales > Chromatiaceae > Sva-25. The sequence continues at coordinate 1,459 of JASFPB010000097.1, forward strand.
TGAGTGTCCTCGATTCCGAGCCTGTGATTTCCGGCTCGATACTGGCGTTTGTCAGCCAGGTGAATAGGGAACCGCTGGTTGAACTCTTCCTTGACAGGCCGGACAAGGAGACCTTCGATGCGTTTGTCACCACCTTGCGGCAACGGATTTCTGAAGAGGATTTCGGCCGTCTTCGCGTCAGGGAGAAGGTCGTTGCCGTGAACCCGCAGCGTGTGAGCGAATCGATTGACATGTTGCAAACCTATGTCGACCAGGTTGAGATCGCATCACTGCTCTCGGCACTGGAGGAACTCAAGGCGAAGCCTGATGACGTTCAGTGCCTCGTGAATGTCGCCGATGCGTTCAATGCACTCGGCTTTGTGCAAGGCCAGGTCATCACCTACGCGCCCTATATCAACTTCCTCTTGTCAGGGGTCAATGACGACTAGCCACAGGGACACCGGCAAGTCACCTAGCAGACGCATCGATCCCTCACCAACCGGATTCAGGATATACGATAGCCATGGCTGTAAAAGTCGAAATTTACGGGACGAGCAACTGCAAGAAGTGCGTTGATGTCCGTCACCTGCTCGATCAAAAGCAGGTTGACTACATCGATCATATGATCGACCTGATGCCTCTTGAAAAAGATGAAATGATCCGGCGCACCGGGCTGAAATATTATCCGCAGGTATTCATCAACGATGAACATGTCGGCGGTGAAGAGGAGCTGATGGCGCTGGAGGCTGAAGGGGAACTGGACAGGCTGCTGGGCCTGGAGAGACAGGGTTTATGATGCGTGGCAAGCGTGTCTGGAATGCCCCGCCGTATTCTCGAAGTCCATGATTACAGCCTGCCCCGCCATTTGCACCACTGTTTTCCGGGCATTAAAGGGTACTGACCCCTTTATCTTCTCTAGTGAGCCGGTCTGGCCGGCCATTTCTCCGCATACCTGTTCATGACTTCCCGGACAGCCTCGGGTACATTCTGCGTCATCATCTGCCTTTTGCCATCGGCAAGGAAACCGGGCATATCGTAAGGCAGGCGGCGGCCGAGGTTCTCGAAAACGCGTTCCATCAGCTGAGGGTCGCGTGAACGGGTTGCTGCGATACCTGCATTGAGATTGAGTACGCGCCATGGTCGCCATGGATTGCTTCTGTCTTCGTCCATCTGTTTTTTCTCGGAAGCTGCCTTTGCCACCTCTTCCATGAGCTGGCACATTTCGCCAAGATCACTTGTCTCCTTCAAACCGTTGACAATCCATGCAAAGCCATCGGCTATCCCTTCAAGATTGTCCAGAACAGCTTCGCGGCGCACGAGCCAGACTGCAAGAGAGGCGTAGATGCATGCCATACGGTCCCGTTGATGCATGATTTCCATCAAGCGAAGCTGGTAGGCGAGCCGGTCGAGCAGGTCCAGGCCATAATCGGCAAACTCGGAAATCTGATCGCTATCCATCTCTCCGTTGCCGTTCTCCATGATCGATGAGATCTGGTAAAAATCGGAGAGGGCGGATGCCAACGCAACCGGACCCAGTCCGTCTTCGGCGAGTTTTTGTTCTTTTCCATTCTCAGCAAGCACCGCCTGCATGACCTCTAAAGTCATTTGGGAGATGGCATCTATGTCAAAAACCAGTGTGGTCACGGGAATTCAGTAGCAACTCAATAAAGAGGATCAGGCCCTCTATTATACGTAAAACAGGCAGCCTGCCTCCGGTAGGGGTAAAACCGATTCTGTTCAGTTTTAACCTGTGCCTTCAGGGCTTTTCTCGTTATAGTGAGAAAAGTGCAGTGAGTCCAGAAGGGTACTGACCCCTTTTTTTCAGAAGTCTATGATTAAAGCCTATTCACAACGTCTTCTGCCCCCGTATTCCGGCCAGGTCCAGATTGTCGAATCCGATCAGGCACGGGCCCTCACCATGGATATGGAAACCTGGGAGATCCAGTTCCGCCGCCATGAAACGAATTTCATCAGGGTCGCATGGGTACAACATCGTGATCTCGGCGAGCTCGAGGAGAAGGCTGCGCGGGACGGCGAGGAAGTCGATGAGAGGATCCTGCAGCTGACGCGTTTTCTCGAAACGGCGTCACTCCCTTTTCCTGCCGCTGACAAGTACGAATACTGGCTGCTCGATCCTGTGGACGATTCGCCGCTGGCACTGATATTCAGCTGTACCGAAGGGGTGCAGATGGGACGGTTTCCATGCCATCCGGAGTGGACGGCCTTGCCCTCTGCGGTCATGCCTATCGAGCTGACATCCGAGGAGAAGGAGCGTTCCGACACGCCTGTAAACTATCGTCTTGAACAGCTTGTTGCCGAGCGAGCCGGTAACAAGCCCAAAGCCCGCTGGTTCCAGCGACGCCCAGGGGAGCCCGATACGTTTCCTCCGCTCATGGTCAGGGAGGACTGGGAGAACGAGGCGCATCACGAGATCTGCCAGCGTTATCTGCGGCGGCAATCGACACGCCTGCTGATGCTGCATGGCCTCGAGCATGATGAGCGCAAACGCCTTGAAGAGGCGGCCAAACCCTATGCCATGGAGGTCTACAGGTTCCATACGCTCTATCCCGAATATGCCGACGATGCCTTAATGCATACGATCCTCGTGGAAGCCCGGCTCAGGGCTTCCCACGGAGAGCAGGATAATCGCTTGCAGCGTCGGGACGGTATCTCCTACCTCTGAGGAGCATCCCTTTGCGTGTATGTGATTCCGAAAAGCCGGTAAAATTACAGTCGAGTTGACGCGAGCAGAACACTCTCGCCGGCTAGAAACCCCGAAATCCACTAATAGACAAGTAAACCGGAATAACGATGTCAGTAGATGAAGAGTGCCGTTTTTGTGTAAGCAAGCCGGGCAGGCGCATGATAAGCGAGAGTGAGTATGGATTTGCTGCCTGGGATCGCCATCCTGCCAGCGAGGGACACTTTCTCGTCATTCCCTATCGCCACTTCGCGAGTTATTTTGATATCAATGACGAGGAACTGGTTGACCTCTGGGGACTGGTTGCGAAGGGCAAGCGCATCTGTGATGAAAAGTATCACCCCGATGGTTACAACATTGGTATCAATGTCGGCACTGCGGCGGGTCAATCCATCCCGCACCTCCATATCCATGTCATTCCGCGTTACAAGGGCGATGTGGAGAACCCGAAGGGTGGGGTGCGGGGCGTCATCCCCGACAAAAAACTTTATACTTTCGAACCCGATTAAGGCTGGCAGCCGCCCATGCCAATAAGCCTTGCGTATTATTCAGTTCAGACCGGCTCAGCCGATTAGTGGGAGCAGATGATGGAATTAAAATTCGATGTCGACCAATTCGAGAAGTGCCAGGCGATATTGATTGACGATATCGCACAACGTATCAAGGTCAAGCTTGTGGAAGCAGGTCTTGAAGGAGAAAAACTGGAGGACTATGTCGCCAAAATCACTTTCAGTGTCGCGAGTGCCCTCGATGACATGGCAGCCATCGAATCTGACGGCTTCGAGGTCAGACCCTACCTGACTTTCCGTGAGGATGAGGAAGTCCTGCTGCATTGTGGTGAAAACTCCTATACCAATGAATTTGTTCACCTGGCACTGAAAAAACTCTTCGGCTGAATCCACGTCCTGCAGGTACCCTGTTACGGGTGCCGAGCCACACAATAGAACTTCCGGACCGGTGATTCGGCCTGTCCTGCCAGAGAATATCCTTTAGAATCCCGATACAGAAAACATCTCACGGAGCACCGTCAGCATGCCGCAATTTATCTTCGTCTACCTTGGAGGGCAGTTCCCCACCGACCCGGAAGAGGGGCAAAAGCATCTCCAGCGCTATCAGCAATGGCTGGGTTCACTGGGCGACGCGGTCGTCAGTCCGGCAATTCCGTTCAAGGATACGCATGTGGTGCAACCTGACGGAACGGCCGAGCCCGGTACGACGAGCGCGATGTCGGGTCTCAGTATCATCAGGATGGATTCAATGAAAGAGGCGCTGGCTGCAGCCAAGTCGTGTCCGTTCCTCGAAATAGGTGGTGCCCTCGAGATTTCCGAAATGATCGAGATGTCCGGTCAGGCAGGCGAGCCGTCGAGCGACAATCTCAACTGACCCTGTATCTCTGAAAATACCTCTGGGTATCGGCCCGGGTCGTGAAAATCATGGAGGGCAGGGTGGCCTGTCGGAATGCCAGGTGACCTGCCTGAGGGTGAACTGCAGTCCGTCTGCTTCCCTATCCTGGTATTTTTCGGGTAAAATACAGGGCTTTGCAGGCGTGCGTGATGCTGCGAATTAGAGTGCGGGTCATCCGGGAGGGGCCGGCACCATATATTGATTCACACCTCCCGTTATTACTGTTTAGCAGAGGTAGAAAATGAGTGATGCACCCAAAACCCGCCCAAAGGTCCCTACGGGCAAGGCTCGCTATGTGACAACCCGTCAGAAAGACGCGAACGACAAGGGTTTCGTTGGCTACGAAACGACCTGGGAGTCGTTTCAGAAAGAGGCTGAGTACACCACTCCAAAGCGCCCTTGAGTAAAAAGGCCGCGTACTCCATTCGGGGAGCGCGGCCTTTTCGTTCCTCCATTCCGGGATTTTCCCAGCTGTGTTTCTGACAGCCATCTCCCATCAGATCGGGACCGCAGTTCCCCCGGAGATATCCGGACCTGATTCAACCTTCCCGCCGGCCTGAATCTCCTCATCCGTCGCATCGCGAACAGTAAGGATATCGAGCTTGAATATCACTTCCCGACCGCAAAGCGGATTGTTGCCATCGATGGTGATGATGTCTTCGGCGATACGGGTCACGATGAAGGTCTTGACCTGGCCCTTGTCGTTTTCCATGAGGATAGACGTACCGACTTCGCGGTACTCTTCCGGGACGTTGTGAATGTTCTCGTTGATGACAAGTGTTTCGTCCCTGGGGCCGTAAAGCTGGTTGCAGTCGATCGGTACCTCGATCGTTTCGCCGGCCTTCTTGCCTTCGAGCTCCTGCATCACGGACGGTGCGAGCACTTCGTTGATGCCATGGACGTAACCGAGGGGATACTCGACTTCAGTTAAAACGCTGTCCGTCTTGGCGTCGATAACCTTGTATTTGAGTTCGACGTACTTGCCATTGGTAATGATGTCGTTAGTCATGTCTGTCATCTTTTATTGATAGTTGCCGGTTTACTAGAAGATGGAAGCAGCGAAGATGCGTATTTCGCCTCTCTCGTAGCCGATAACCATCCTGCCCAGCCATTCGCCTTCCTTCTTGGTACTCCTGACCCGGAAGAGGCATGTGACATGCTGCCCGCGTCGGATGAATCCGAGAAAGTCATAGTTCGTATCCAGGTTGCGCGTCAGTTCGCTCTTGGCGAATTGCTTGCCGACTTCGATCTCGTTGAGACCGCGCAGGAGATCGTGTGAGAATTTCTTGACGAAATTTCCATACTCACCCTTGTTGGAATATTCGATGAGTTCGTCCCACAGCGAATTGGCAATCTCGAGAAGTTCCTCATCGGTATGGTCAATGATGTTCTTGAATTCAGCTTCAGGCTGTTCGCCAGCTTCGGTCGTCATGATTATTTCCCGTAGAAGTCGATATCTGGTTTATCTTAAATAAAAAAAGATCAACATGTGTTGATCTTTTCAGGTCCTGTCCGGAAGCCGGGGGAGCCCGGCGCAAGCCAGGCTCCCGTTACGGCATTCCTGTTAGGCAGCTGCTTCCTCTTTATCATCCACAATGTGGTAGCAAGGTGCCTTCTCCATGGTGTATTCGCCGGTCACGGGGTCGCGACGTGATACTGTCAGTACGTGCCAGTTCTCGTCGTCAACCTTCATGGCGTCGCCACGGTAGTAGTAACCCGGCCAGCGTGTCTCCTTGCGGAAGAGGGT
>JASFPB010000098.1:0-7262 GCA_050116235.1 Chromatiales bacterium
TCCGTTCGCGACATCGAGCGCAAACTCTGTTCCACCGTAAGACTCTTCACCGGTCAGGAACACATCATCGACGAAGCCGGCCTGGCCTGCGACAAAAGAACCCGCGGAGCAGAGGCGATTCAGAGCGCCGCTATCAAGATCAGCTGCATCGTCAACAATCTCGCCGGCGCGATTGTAAATTGTGTCGTACGCGGGGCTCATCTGGACGAGATCACGCGTCTGCTTGTCGAACACGAGCTTTGAAACACGTGCGCCAGTCAGTTCCGTGCCATTTGCCAGCGTGTATGCATATCCCTGTGCAGCTCGCAGCTCATGGTTTGAGAAGATCTCGACAGTTCCATCGCGCTCGAAGGCACCCATACCATCGGGAATCCCCGGAGGCGTGTAGCCATTCATGGTTTCTCCAATGGTGAAGACAGGATCGGTGCTCCAGCCCGCAAGGCCCGTGGCTTGTGGGGGCTCACTGGTATCGGCAGAGACACTGTTCATTCCGGCGAGTGCAATCGCGACAGCAAGGGCAGTTTTTTTCATCATGATGTCCTAACAGTTTTGGGGTTTATGAGGGACTGCTAGTCTCGGGATAAGGAATGTCTTTTTCGTGACGATTCCATGAATATTTTTTTACCCTCACCCTCCCCCGACATCACACCGCAATCTGACTCTGTGTACAAATCCCAATAGTCTCAGGCTGTATCCAGATGGCGGGAGGCTTTCCCGCAGCACTATGTCTTGTGCGATGAAACAGGGGGTCATCATGTGCTTGGCCTTTCATTGTCGATTTCCAATGAACAGGTCAGGCATCAATATCCTGGAAATAGGCCCTCGTAGAGTCTCCGCATACCAGATACTCGCCTCACCAAAAGCTACCAACGCATTGATGTGACTCATGGCGCACCCTCTGTCTGTGATCTATATAACTACTAAGAAGGTCTCTAGAAGCTTGCTGTTAACTGCATGGAGCGCTTGAATGAAGATCAACAACCAGCCAGTCACAGTTCTGGAATCATTGTTACAGCATGGTGTGTCCCGGCGTTCCTTTCTCAAGTTCAGCGCGTTGACAGCGTCCTTGCTCGCCCTCCCTCTCAATAGCCGACTCGCCTTCTCTGAACGCCTTGCCAAAGCAATCCGGCCTTCCGTTATCTGGCTGCATTTTCAGGAATGTACGGCTTGTACCGAATCAATCACAAGATCATTCAGTCCATCTCTCGAGAGCCTGTTGCTGGATATGATCTCTCTCGAATACCACGAGACCCTGATGGTCGATGCCGGTGAGGCTGCAACCCAGCGCCTGAAGGCAGCCATAGAAAAAGGTCACTACATCCTGATTATCGAGGGATCGCTATCACACCGCGACGGGTGGTGCACGATTGCAAATGAAAACAGCTATATGCACCTGGAACATGCCCTGGAACACGCCGCGCTGGTAGTGGCTGTAGGCACCTGTGCAGCCTATGGCGGCCTGCCCCAGGCAGCCCCGAATCCCTCCCATGCAGCCAGTGTAAGTGAATTCATGGAGCATACAGCGGCTCCTCTCATCAACCTGCCAGGATGTCCGCCTGTTCCGGAGGTGATCACAGGTGCCGTTGCCTACTATCTCGCCTATGGCGAAAGCCCGGAACTCGATGCGCAGGGACGACCGCTCTGTTTCTACGGCCGCACTGTTCATGATCGCTGTCCCCGTAAAGGAAGCTATAACGCCGGCAAGTTTGCCGAGAGTTTTGATGATGAAGGTGCAAGAAAGGGGTGGTGTCTGTTGCATCTCGGGTGCAAGGGGCCGGAAACCTATAACGCCTGCTCCACGATTGGCTGGAACGATGGAACAAGTTCCCCCATGCATTCAGGACATGGCTGTCTTGGCTGCTCAGAAGCCGGCTTCTGGGATCGATGGGGTACGGATAGAGGAATCTACCGCAATCTGGATGATCCCGTGAAACCCGGCCAGCGAAGACCCCAGGGTAATGAGGAAATCAGCACGTGAATAAAGTCGTCATCGATCCCGTCACCAGAATTGAAGGCCATCTTCGCATGGAGGCTGAACTCTCGCCTCTACCGGAAGGCCTCGGGGGAGACGGCGAAGTCACGCGGGCATCAAGCGCAGGGACCATGCTCAGGGGGCTCGAATTGATCCTCAAGGGCCGTGATCCCAGAGAGGCATGGGCCTTTACCCAGCGAATCTGTGGCGTCTGCACCCTGGTGCACGGGCTCGGGGCAGTACGTGCTGTTGAGGATGCGCTGCATTACGAAATACCAACCAATGCGCATCTGATCCGCAATCTCATGCTGGGAGCACAGTATGTCCATGATCATGCGATGCATTTCTATCACCTGCACACCATGGACTGGGTTGATCTTCTCTCTGCACTCGAAGCCAGTCCGGCAGATGCTGCGTTACTGCAAAAAAGCATGAGTGACTGGGAAAACAACAGCACAAGCTACTTTTGCGAGATACAGGAAAAATTAAAACAGTTTGTGGAATCGGGACAGCTGGGGATTTTCGATAGTGCGTACTGGGGACATCCCGCCTACCGCTTGCCGCCGCACGCCAATCTGCTGTTCTTTGCCCACTATCTCGAAGTCCTCGCATGGCAACGTGAGGTTGTTAAGTTACAGACGGTCTTCGGTGGCAGAAATCCGCACCCTAACCTGGTTGTGGGCGGCGTACCCTGCGCGATCAGTACAGGTAGCAGTCAACGCGGGAAGAGCAGAAGAGATGCCTTGCTACGGGGACAGACTGCTGTCGACAGGGATGGCCTCGAGGTCGCAAGCAATGCAATCCAGCAGATGGACCAACTGGTCAACCAGCTCTTCATTCCTGACACTTTGTTGCTGGCTGAGACTTACAAGGGTGACGGGGTCAACCCGGGAGACCTGAATGACTGGTCACGCATCGGCGAGGGTCTCGGAAATTTCATGACATTCGGTGAATTTCCCCGGACAAACGGAATATCCCGGACAGACTTGCTCGTGCCCCAGGGCGCGATTCTGAATCGTGATCTTTCAACGATCTATCCTGTCGACCCGGAAGCACCGGAACAGATCCAGGAATATGTCAGTCATTCCTGGTATGACTATTCAGTCGGCAAGAACGCCCCTCTTCATCCCTATGACGGGGAAACCATACCGAACTACACCGGTCCATCCGCTGACCGTAAACATGGTTATCCTGATGATGCCTTCGATGTTGAAGGGAGTTACTCCTGGATCAAATCGCCGCGCTGGAACGGTCATGCCATGGAAACAGGCCCGCTTGCCAGAATCAACCTCATGCTCGCCTCGGGGAACCAGAACGCCATTTCACTGATCAATAATGCCCTGCAAAGGCTGGAGCTTGATCTGACGGCACTCTATTCAAGCCTGGGAAGGACGCTGGCACGCAACCTCGAGACACAACTCTTTTCTGATTCTCTGCAAACCTGGTACGACCAGCTGATGGGTAATATTGAGTCCGGGGATCTCGATACTTTCAATGATGAATTCTGGGATCCATCGACCTGGCCCGGCGAAGCCAGGGGCGTGGGACTGGTAGAGGCACCACGCGGGGCGCTGGCTCATTACATGGTCATAGAAAATGGAAAGATCGCAAACTACCAGGCAGTCGTTCCAACAACCTGGAATGGCAGTCCACGAGACGCTGATGGTCAGGGAGGCGCAATGGAGGTGGCTCTTTCTGAACATCGCATCCATGATCGCCAAAGACCCATCGAATTACTCAGAACGATCCACACCTTTGATCCCTGTATCGCCTGCGCCGTTCATGTCGCAACACCTGAAAAATAGGGAGAGAGTCAACAAACGGGGACATGGCGCGATTATTGCATGTCCCCTGTAGACATGATGATTGCTGCGTAAACCCGAATGAACGCCATGCAGATCGTCTATCACGGTGCAAAAAACCGGGACCCGCACAATATCGGCAACCATCGATGAAATTGACTGATGACAAGTCACTTTTTCATGCTTCTTTGTAGACTGTTTCTGGTAACGAATCGCGGAACTCAGACCCCATGTCCACAACACAAACCATGACGAACAAGTTGCGAAATCCCGCGATACTTTTCACGTCCCTGATGCTCTTCTGGTTGATGCTGGTGAACTCTCTGGCCCTGGACAGCTTGCTGACGGGTGCATTCGTTTCGTTGATCATCGCGCTCCTGTATCGCGACGGACTCTCCTTTTTCACCGAGTTTCGCTGGACACCAAAGGCGATCATTGCCGGCCTTGCCTACTATGCCTATTTCTTTCGCCAGCTCGTCAGGTCGAACCTGCGACTTGCCGCGATCGTGGTGGATCCTGACCTGCCGATTCAACCCGGGATCCTCAAGATCAGAACCAACCTCGAGAGCCGTATGGGGCGGCTGATGCTAGCCAATTCCATCACGCTGACACCAGGCACCCTGACCGTCGAGGTGGAAGGGGAGTGGCTCTACGTGCACTGCGTGACTCTCGGAAAAACGGATACCGAAGGCGCAACGAGGGAAATCGCTACCGGTTTCGAACGCTACCTCGAGGTGATGTATGGTTGATGCATTGATCATTCTCTCGGCAATCCTGGCCGGAGCCGCCTTTCTGCTGGTGCTGTGGCGTTTCATCAAGGGGCCCACGCCCGTCGATCGCGTCATCGCATTCGACGGTATGACCATCGTCAGCATCACGGGCATCCTGTTCGTAGCGTTGGGAGAACAGCGTGCTATCTACCTTGACGTCGCCCTGGTTTATGCCCTGCTCTCTTTCCTCGGGGTGATCGTGGTCGCCCGTTTTCTCGAGAAGGGCTTCTGATGGTGGCATTCCTCGATCTCATCGGCGCCCTGCTGCTCGCGACCGGCACGCTGTTCCTGCTGCTCGGCGGACTGGGGCTGGTACGCATGCCTGATGTCTACAATCGCATCCAGGCCGGCACCAAGGCCACGACGCTCGGGACACTGCTGAGTCTCGCCGGCATCGCGTTCCTGCATCCCGAATGGTCGCTGAAACTCCTGCTGATCGGGATCTTTCTGCTGTTCACAAACCCACTCTCCTCGCAGGTCGTGGCGAGAGCAGCTCACAGGAACGGAATATCAATGGCCAGTCGTACGGAAATCGACCTGCTCGAGGAAAACCGGGAGGAGAAGCCATGACCCTCCCGATCGCCCTTGGCCTGCTCCTTGCACTGGCGATAGTCATACTGGCCCTCATGGCCGTACGCGGCAAGCGCAGCATCGGCATCTCCATCCTCTCGGCCGGACTGGTCGGCCTGCTGGCTTCCGTGATGTTCCTCTTGCTGGCCGCACCGGACGTGGCGATGACCGAAGCGGCCATCGGTAGTGGCCTGACCACCTTTCTCTTCTTTTTCGTGCTGGGGCGCGTTCGCAGGGGGGAACATGATGGTCACCACTGAAAATTGCCTTTACCCGCGATTACGGCGTCAGCTCCGTGCTCAACACAATTTTCGGGAACAATTTTGGACGGCGCAGCTGGCCCAAAGGGCGGAGGGCAGGATGCCCGAAGCAATCCTCATGTATTTCACATACATTGCGGTTCTCCGCGCGGTGCTTCCTTGCACCTATACGGAAATCCGGATTTTAAGAGGCACCCATGATTAAACGCCTGACACTGATTCTGCTGCTGGCAGGTATCGGCAGCCTCTTCGCCGGTCTGGTCATCACCTATGTGCCGGATGAAGAACTCAACCTCACCGCGAGCTACTACGCCGAAAAGACTGCCGAGGATCTTGGTGCTGCCAATATCGTCACGGCGATCATCGTCACCTACCGCGGACTCGATACCCTCGGCGAAGTCACGGTACTGTTCCTGACGGCCGCCATCGTCGGCCTCGTCTTGTCCCAAACCGGGGGGCGGAGTCAATCAACGAGACCAGCCCGGGACAATATGACGAGCGAGGACGGATCGACTCCGACCCCGACGATGCGACGGGAGCTGCCGCCCACGGGAGAACTGCTCTCGACGGGAACACGCCTGCTGTTGCCGCTGATCCTGCTGTTCGGCGCCTATGTCTTCAGTCACGGCCACCTGACGCCAGGCGGCGGGTTCCAGGGTGGCGCCATACTTGCCTCGGCAATGCTCCTGCTACTGCTGAGCAACCCGGCGAAACGTTTCGGGCATCGACTGATCACGCTCGTCGAATCGACGGCAGGTCTCTCCTTCGTCTTTATCGGCATTCTGGGCATCCTGCTGGCTGGCGGTTTTCTGGACAACCGTATTCTTCCGACCGGCACCTTTGGTGAACTCTTTTCGGCGGGTGCCATCCCGCTCATCTACACCCTTGTGGGCCTGAAAGTCGGCGCGGAGTTCTCCTCCATGCTCGTCAGCCTCTCCGAAACGGAGGAACTCTGATGGCGCTTATTGCAATGATCACGGGGTTTCTGCTGATCCTGATTGGCCTCTACGGTGCACTGAGCAACCGCAATATCCTGCGCATGATCGTGGCCTTTTCGGTTGCCAACACGGGTGTCAACATGGTGCTCGTAGCGGTCGGGTACATGAAGGGACGAACCGCGCCAATACTTGACGAGGCCGTCCCTGCTGCCGAGGCTGCATCCAGGATTATCGACCCGGTTCCGCAGGCACTGGTACTGACGGCCATCGTCATTGGCGTCGGCGTGACAGCGCTCATGCTCGCCTATGCCTACAAGCTCTACCAGAACAAGGGAAGTCTCGATATCTCCGATCACACGGAGCTGAAATGGTAAGCCCCATTTACCTGATAGCAGGTGCACTCGGTGGCGCATTCTTCCTGGGAATGCTGCGCGACCAGTGGCGAACCGCCTGCTACCTGGTCACACTCGCGATACTGGCGCTGACCAGCTGGCTTGCCGCCGACTGGACCTGGGCACTGGCCACCGGTGCGACGGGAACCGTGGAGGTCACGACCGCGGGCACGCCGCCACCTTTCGCGGTCAACCTGCGACTCGGCATCGCGGAAGCGGTGCTGGTTCTGCTGATCAACCTCACCGGTCTGCTCTCGGCGCTCTACCTCAGGGACACTCTGTTCCAGCAGGGGCGCCGCGCCATGGCCGTATTGCTGATCTTCAGCATGGCGCTGAGTGGTATCGTGATGACCCGCGATCTCTTCAACCTCTTCGTCTTCTTCGAACTGGTGGTGATCTCTACGGGCGGACTGGTGTTGCTGTCGCGTGACGCACGCTCGCTTGCTGCCGGTTTCAAGTTTCTGATCGCCTCGCAAGTCGTCTCGATACTGATGCTCGTGGGTATCATTTTTGCCTACCACGCCACAGGGTCACTGAATCTCGACAGCATGGCGGCCA
>JASFPB010000099.1:0-7248 GCA_050116235.1 Chromatiales bacterium
TTGAGATTCGCCAGCTTGCCCGGGTCACTGCCGATGATTTCACGCAGCGCCTCGCGCGCATTGCCAAGCGCGTTTTCTGCCTCAATCTCCTGGGCACGGGCATTGTCATAGGCAGACTGGGCCTCGTGAACATCAGTGATAGCGATCAGACCGACATCGTAGCGTTGTTGCGCCTGGTCGAGCTGTTTCCTGATGGCGCGACTCTCGGAGCGGCTGAAGTTCAGGTCGTCTTGCGCTGCCAGTACAGTGAAATAGGCCTCTGCGACGCGGATGATCAGAAACTGCTCCTCGGCCTGGTAGGCCGCCTCTGCGGCGTTGACACCGTGCATCGCTTTTTGGAAATTCATCCAGCTGGCACGGTTGAAGATCGCCTGGGTCACATTCAGGGTAATCCGGTTGCGTGTGAATGAATCATTGCTGTTGGAAAAAGTGTCCGTATACGAGCCGACATAGTCGGTGGTGCCGATGACATTGAGCTGGGGAAGCAAAGAGGAGCGTGCAATCGGTGTGTTTTCCCGGTTGGCATCCAGGGTTGCGGCTGATGAGAGAATCTGCGAATCCTGCTTGCCGGCAAGCTTGTAAATATCGTACAGGTCTGCTGCATGCACGGGCACGGCTAGCATCAGGGCAAGTGTGGCCGGTATGAAGAGTCGCATGTTCGGTTTCCATTGATACCCGCTGTTGATGATGCGACATGTTATCAAAAGGAAGGATTCCGAAGCCAAGAAATTCTCGACAAACCGCAAAGCAGTCAAGCAACTCAGTCTGTCACACGTTTTACTGAAAGGATGTCGGGCATGCGCGCTACTTTTTCGATAAGCCCCCGCAACTCCGAGATATCACTCACCTCGACGGTAAAGCGCATGACCGCCTGGTGCCTTTTCTTGTCAGAATGCGTCCGCATGGAGAGGATATCCACGTCCTCGTTCGCCATGATCGATGAGATATCGCGCACAAGGCCCTTGCGGTCGATACCGATGATACGGATGTCGACATTGAAACTGCCGGAACTGCCCTCTTCCGGTGTTTCCCAGCGCACTTCGATCAGCCTCTCTCTCTCCTGCTCTGGCAGCCTCGTGACCATGGAGCAGTCCGCGCGATGCACAGTGATGCCCTGTCCACGCGTGATATAGCCGATCACAGGATCACCCGGAACGGGTTTGCAACACTGCCCGAGCTTGGTCATGACTCCGTCGATTCCGTCGACGACGAGTTTGGGGCCATGACCGTCACTAAGCTTGCGCTTTCTGCGTCGGCGTGAAACAGCTGTCTTGCGCTGTTCCTCCCGCTGTTGCTGCAGGAGCTCGCGCTGTTCCCAGCTGGCGACCTGAACGGGCGAGACATCGCCGCGACCGATGGCCGCATAGAGATCCTCCTCGCTATTGAGATTGAATTCGGGCGCAATCGCGGCAAGGTTCGGGCGCGCGAGACTCATGCGCGTGAGTTCCCGCTCGAGTATGTCCCTACCCATCTCCACATGGACCGAGTAATCCTGCTGGCGATACCACTGTCGGATCCGGTTTCGCGCCCGCGGCGTTACCACGTAGACGGGATGCACACGCAACCAGTCTCTCGAGGGATGCTCCTCTTTCGCAGTAATGATCTCGACAGTCTGGCCATTTTCGAGTTTCTGGGTCAGCGGAGCGATACGGCCATCAACTTTGGCCCCGCGGCATCGGTGCCCCACACTGCTATGGATCGCATAGGCAAAATCAACAGCTGTTGATCCGTAGGGCAGTTCGATCACCTTGCCCTGTGGAGAGAGGACGTAGATGTTGTGCTGGCTGTCCTCTGCCTCCTCTTCAGCAGACTGTTCCTCCATGCCGTCACGTTGCTCGAGCCACTGGCGCATCCACTCGATACGTTTATCGAGATCGCTGTTCTGGCCGCGCTGTTCCTTGTATCGCCAGTGTGCCGCAATGCCACGCTCTGCATGCTCATGCATTTCGTATGTACGGATCTGGATTTCGAGTGGTTTCCCGTCGTCACCCACGACGACAGTATGAATGGACTGGTACAGATTTGCCTTTGGTGTCGCAATATAGTCATCGAACTCCTTTGGCAGGTGATGCCAGAGGCTGTGAACGATACCAAGCGCTGCATAACAGTCGGCAACCGTGTCGACAAGGACTCGTACAGCACGTACATCAAAGATGTGCGAGAAATCTTTCTCCTTGCGCTGCATCTTCTTCCAGATGCTGTAGATGTGTTTGGGACGGCCGCTGATACTTGCCTTGATGCCGGCCTTGCCGAACTCCCTTTCCAGTACATCGATTGTCTCACTGATAAATGCGAGGCGTTCTTCACGCCGCTCCTCGAGCTGTCCGGCAATATGACGATAGGCTTCGGGCTCGAGGAAGCGCAGGGAGAGGTCCTCGAGTTCCCATTTGATTTGCCAGATACCGAGGCGGTTAGCAATCGGTGCGAAAATATCACGCGTGTTGCGACTGAACTGTTTCTGGATCTTGAGCGGGAGGTTGCCGAGACGCCGCATGAGATGGACGCGTTCGGCAAGGACGATCAGCAGGACCTGTACGTCATTTGAAATCGCCAGAAGCATCCTGCGCAGGTTTTCCGAGTGCTCCTTGCCCTCCTCCTCGCGTGCCGCGAGGACGCCGGGTGTCAGGCGCTGGATACGGGCGAGGTCGTGCACCCTGCTCACAACCACCTCGCTGTAATTGTCTGCGAGTTCCTGTTCGGAAAAGTGGCCGTCGCTGAAGGCGCGATAGAGGATCGCAGCGGTCAGGGTTTCATCGTCGAGTTCGAAATGAACCAGTAAATCCGCGACATGCAGAATGTAGAGAACGAGTTGCTGTCCTGTGCGCTCGTAGTCATCCCGGAATGCATCGAGTGAAGCATGCACGGCACTGACAAGCTGCTCGCGCCTGTCATGCTCCTGGGGTGGCGGCAGCGCATCGATCCACTCCTCGACATCGGCTTCCGTGAGCCTGTCATCAGGCAGGTGCTTGGTGACGGCAACCATTCCGGAAAGTCAGTTACCCGGCTCAGTCCAGCACGTGGCTGACAAGGCCATCGGCCAGTTTGGGTTCGAACCATGTCGACTTGGGTGGCATCACCTCGCCGGCATCGGCCACGGCCATGAGCGCTTCCATGCTGGTCGGTGGCAAAGAGAAGGCAACTGCCATCTCGCCGCTGTCAACACGCTTCATGAGACCCTCCAGCCCGCGAATGCCACCGACAAAATCGATGCGATCGTCTGTGCGCTGATCGATGATGCCAAGAAGCGGTGCGATCAGGTTGTCGGCGAGGAGACTGACATCGAGAGATGCTACAGGATCATCGGGTATGCGGTCCGAAGGCAGCGTCAACCTGTACCAGCGTCCCTCGAGATACATGCCGAACTCCCCCGGGGATGCCGGCTTGACCGGACGATCCGAGGACTCGACATGAAAAGTACCGGCGACACGGTCAAGGAAGGCTTGCGGTGTCATGCCGTTGAGATCCCTGATAACCCTGTTGTAATCGAGGATCTGCATCTGATTGTCAGGAAAAATGACACTGAGGAAATAGTTCCAGGATGGATCGCCGCTGTCATTCTGCCCCGGCCCGCGGCGTGCATGAGCAACGCGCGCCCCGGAGGCAGAGCGGTGGTGGCCATCTGCCACATAGAGAGCATCCATGGCATTGAAACAGCTGGTCAGCAGATCGATCCGGCTGTCATCGTCGATGATCCAGACCTGGTGACGGACAGCATCCAGCGCCGTCACATCGATATCAGGAGTCTGCTCGCTGACCTCCGCAAGCAGGTTGTCTACATCCGCATTGGCACGGTAGACAAGGAAAACCGGTCCTGTCTGGGCATTGAGAGCTTCGATCTGGCGGACACGGTCATCCTCCTTCACCGGACGGGTAAACTCATGCTTCTTGATCCGGTCTGCATCATAGGCCGCTACCGAGGCTGCAGCGACCAGTCCGGTCTGAACATGTTCGCCCATCGTCAGGCGGTAGGCGTAATAACAGGGCTTGCCATCACGTACGAGTACTCCATCGGCAATCATCCTGTCGAGATTTTCGCGGGCCTTCGCATACACCTCGGGGGCATAAGGATCTGTTCCATCAGGCAGATCGATCTCGGGTCTTGAAATATGCAGGAAACTCCATGGACGGCCCTGTGCCATTTCACGCGCCTCGGCAGTATTCATCACATCGTATGGTGGGGCGACAACCTCATTGGCGCGACCTTCGGCGGGTCGCAATCCTTTGAATGGGACAATCAGTGGCATGGGCTCCTCGCGGCAGATATTTGACTGGCGGGCATTGTTTCAGATGGAGGAATGCAGATCAAAGAAATTCAGCCCAACCGGCCAGGGCCTGATCTCGCCTCTATTGTTGATTGCAATTGAAGTCGTGAAATGCACGACCTGTGCCGTAGTGAACGAGACCTGCAGTGGAGAGGCAATCTCTGTCGCAACGGGAGAAAGTCGGTGCCGCTGGAAAACCGGGCTAACGGGCCAGCTGGACGGGCATGACCCTGGATGTGCGCTTGATGTTGTTGTCTCTGTCGAAATAGACAAGATTCGGCTTGAATACCTTCGCTTCCTCTTCGCTCATGCGCGCGTAGGCACAGATGATGACGCGATCACCCGGCTTCGCTTTGTGCGCCGCAGCACCGTTGATCGAGATGATGCCGCTTCCAGCTTCTGCACGAATGGCATAAGTTGTGAAGCGTTCGCCGTTGTCGATGTTGTAGATGTGGATCTGCTCGTTCTCGAGAATACCGGATTCCTCGAGGAAGCTGGCATCGATCGCACAGGAGCCTTCGTACTCAAGCTCGGCGTGAGTCACCTTCACCTTGTGCAACTTTGCTCGCAGTAGTGTCAATTCCATCAGTCGCCCTCCAACCGATACGTCATTTTTACCACAAAGTCCGGCGTTCTGTATTTCAATCGGCCTCGCCTTTCCCTGATGGCCCTCTCTGTCAGATGTGTCATGAGCATCTTCCATGGCCGCTCATTCCGTGGGGAACAGCCAGTTTTGTGCGCTGCACATAATACCAGCAGTACCAGTTTGCAAGAACTCCTTCTTCATTAAATTCCATAATACTTAAAATTGAATAAATTGTCTTGCCAAATATTAAGACCGCACCTAGGATTGTCGACAATTAAGGCAGCAAACACGATTCATTAGCAAGTTTTGCCAGCCGAGATAAGCATAATGTCGACAGATCGAGTGATCGGACATCCTATATAAGACCAAACCGGAGACTAAACATGACCCGTGAAGAACAGGTAGCAGCACTGAAAAAAGAGTGGGCGGAAAATCCGCGCTGGGCCAACATCAACCGTGGCTACAGTGCCGAGGATGTGGTTCGCCTGCGCGGATCCGTGCAACCTGAATACACCATCGCCAGGCGCGGAGCCGAGAAACTCTGGAACCTGGTACACGGGGATGCCACCAAGGGGTATGTCAACTGCATGGGCGCGATCACAGCCGGCCAGGCGATGCAGCAAGCGAAAGCGGGTATCGAGGCCATCTATCTCTCGGGATGGCAAGTCGCTGCCGACGGCAACACCTCCGAAACCATGTACCCGGACCAGTCGCTCTATGCCTACGACTCGGTCCCGACCATGGTACGTCGTATCAACAACACGTTCAAACGCGCCGACGAGATCCAGTGGTCAAGAGGCATCGAACCGGGTGACGAGGCCTATATCGACTATTTTCTCCCGATCGTTGCCGATGCAGAGGCCGGTTTTGGTGGTGTTCTCAATGCCTTTGAACTCATGAAAAATATGATCATGAATGGTGCATCAGGGGTTCACTTTGAAGATCAGCTTGCCGCCGTAAAAAAATGCGGGCACATGGGTGGAAAGGTACTTGTGCCAACCCAGGAAGCCGTCCAGAAACTGATCGCTGCCCGTCTTGCGTCGGATGTCATGGGTGTGCCGACTTTCGTCCTGGCGCGCACCGATGCGGAGGCTGCCACGCTGCTGACCTCCGATGTCGATGAGAACGACAGGCCCTTCTGTACCGGTGAGCGCACCTCGGAGGGTTTTTTCAAGGTAAGAAACGGTCTCGAGCAGGCCATTTCGCGCGGCGTCGCCTATGCGCCCTATGCCGACCTCGTCTGGTGTGAGACCGGCACACCGGATATCGGTTTCGCGCGTGAATTTGCCCAGGCAGTCCAGGCAGCGAATCCCGGACAACTGCTTGCCTATAACTGCTCCCCTTCCTTCAACTGGAAGAAGAACCTCGACATGAACCAGATAGCCTCTTTCCAGGATGAACTCTCCGATCTCGGTTACAAATACCAGTTCATCACGCTCGCCGGTATTCACAACATGTGGTTCAACATGTTCGACCTGGCATACGACTACGCTCGCGGCGAAGGCATGAAGCACTATGTCGAAAAAGTGCAGGAGCCGGAATTCGCTGCTCGTGAGAAAGGCTACACTTTTGTCTCGCACCAGCAGGAAGTTGGCGCAGGCTACTTCGATGACGTGACTACTGTCATTCAGGGAGGCACCTCCTCGGTTACAGCACTGACCGGATCAACCGAGGAAGCACAGTTCGCCTGATGATCCGATAGAGCCCGGCCCAAATGCCGGGTTCGACGATTCCCTCTTGGATCGCTTTCATTGAAGACAACAGATGATTGACCGATAGCCCCGGTTGCTGAGGTCCGGGAAGCGATCTTTTTTACACCAACCTGTTGACTGGCTTAACCGAAGTCATACTCGCGAACCTGGCACTTGCGGAGCAAAAGAGCCGGCTATCGACAGGATAAAAACCTGTAATCTACCGAAGCAACCACTGGTGTGCAGCGCGGAGGAAATACTATCGATGCAATTCAAGACAGCCGACCTCTGCGATGCTCACAGTGACACTTTGCAAATTGCCGAACCCGGGTTCAGGGATTATGGCGGCTCTACGCGATTTCATGGCGAGATCGTCACCCTCAAGCTTTTTGAAGATAATTCACTTGTGCGCGACACCCTTGCCCTGCCCGGTCATGGCAAGGTGCTCGTCGTTGACGGGGGAGGCTCACGTCGCTGCGCACTCCTCGGCGATATGCTTGCCGCGAAAGCTGTCGAAAACGGCTGGAACGGTATTCTCATCAATGGCTGTATTCGTGACGCGGCAGAGATCGCGGGCATGCCACTCGGCGTCAAGGCGCTTGATACGCATCCGCTGAAAAGCATCAAGAGAGGTGTTGGCGAAACAAACCTGCAGTTGCGCTTCGCTGGAGTCACTTTCAACCCCGGAGCCTCTCTTTATGCCGATGAG
>JASFPB010000100.1:0-7241 GCA_050116235.1 Chromatiales bacterium
ATCGTAGACAACCACTTCTGCCTGCTGCATACAACGGAGAGCACGGAAAGTTAAAAGGTCGGGGTCGCCCGGTCCGCCGCCCACGAGGTAGACCTCGCCCATGCCGTTGCTCGGCTCGGTTGAGGCGAGCGACTTCTTCAGTACAGTTTCGGCTTCCTCCATGTGACCCGAGAAAACGCGCTCTGCGACGGCGCCCTGCAGCGCATTGTCCCAGAAGCGGCGCCGGTCCTTGGGATCCGAAAAGCGCTGCTTGACCTGATCCCTGTATTTTCTTGCGAGTTCCGCCAGGCGACCATAGCCCGCCGGGATGAGGGATTCGAGACGGGTGCGTATCAGGCGGGCGAGTACCGGTGACGCACCGCCAGTGGAGACAGCCGCCAGCACAGGCGTGCGATCAATGATCGAAGGCATGATGAAATTGCCGGCCGTGGAATCATCGATCACATTGACCGGACGACCACACTCTTTGGCCTGTTCCGCGATTCGTGCGTTGACCGCATGGTCATCCGTCGCGGCAATGACGAGGCGGAAGTCCTTCAGATCCTCCTCCTGCCAGCGACTCTTCACATGGCGAATCTCTCCCTTCTCAGCCATGCGTGCAACACCCGGGCTGAGCTCGGGGGAGATCACGGTTACCTTGCCGCCGGCTCGCAGCAGCAGCGCGATTTTTCTCGTGGCGACCTCACCGCCGCCGATCACAACGCATTCCTGCTCTTTAATGTCCAGGAAGATCGGGAGAAAATCCATGAATTTCAGTGCCTTTTCCGAGGAAGCGGGGAATGTATCATGCCCCTGTGACCCGTGACCAGCCACTGTGTGGAGGTAATCACGGGGTTGAATATTAGAAGACAATTATATATAATTCCGCACCTTATTACTATGTTTTTGGAGAAATCCCGTCCATGATGATCCAGGAAATTGATGTTGCAGAACTCAAGCGCCGTATGGATGCGGGGGATGATTTCCTTCTTTACGATATCCGCAGCGAGGCTGAGGTTGCGCAGGGTATTTTGCCCGGAGCCGAACACCTTGCAATGCATCTGATACCGCTGAAGATGCAGGATTTCCCGAAAGAGAAGGAAATCATTCTTTACTGCCGCAGTGGCGCGCGTTCCTACCATGCATGCGCCTATCTTCAACAACAGGGTATCAGTAACGCTGTCAACCTGCGTGGTGGCATCATCAGCTGGGCGCAGCAGGGCTTCGACATTCGCCCGCTAGCCGCCTGATTTATCCCATCCGGCGCATGTCAGCGACCCCGGTAGCTCACCGGGGTTTCTTGTTTTGGTATGCAGGCAAGTCAACTGCCAGTCGCGTCCGCTTCATGGCATGATCACCGCATGATTGCGATCACCGCTGATAATCCCGGTCTCGCCCGCGAACTGCAGCAACAAACCGGCTTGCCGCTCATGGCGACAGATATCACGCCAGACTATCTTCTGCACGCGGGAGAGTCCCGTGTCGAGCTGCGTTCTCTCATGGAGCCGGGCGCAGGCCCCCTCTATGTCGATTTTGTCGAGGGAGCGAACCGTCATCGCCGGCTTTACGGGGGCGGCAAGGGGCAGGCGATTGCGCGGGCGGCCGGTCTGGGAAAGCTCCGCGCACCGGTCGTCGCCGATCTCACCGCTGGACTCGGACGCGATGCTTTTGTGCTTGCCTCCCTCGGATGTGATGTGACTCTTGTGGAACGCTCTGCCATCGTTCATGCCCTGTTGCGAGACGGCCTCGAACGAGCAAGGAATGCAGGTGATGCAACCGTCAGGCAAATCGCTGCAAGAATGCACCTCTTTCATGCCGACAGCATGGAATGGCTAGCCAGCCATGAAGCCTTTTTTGACGTCATCACACTGGATCCGATGTTTCCCGGTCGCAGCAAGTCGGCACTGGTCAGGAAAGAGATGCGTTTCTTTCATGGCCTGGTGGGGAGTGACGAGGATGCAGATACTTTGCTCGATCTGGCACGCACCCGTTGCCGTCACCGCGTCGTGGTCAAGCGGCCTGCAAAAGCAGCTGCACTCGGCGATCGCAGGCCCGCATTTTCGATCGATGGAAAAAGCACCCGCTTTGATGTCTACCTTGCTGCGCCGCAGCACGCGGTTGAGCGCATTAAGTCTTCCGCCAGAACCTGATGCATGGCATTTTTATATGCACGATGGCTTGTGCAAAAAATCAATTTATTCAACTGTTTGACGCTACGAGCGCGAGCAGGGTGTCAGAACCTGATGGCGGTCAGCTGTTGCGTTTCTGTTAATTTTCTAATATAAGATTGCGCTTGTAACTTAAATGGCCTTTTTCTCGGAGGTATCCAATGGCTGATTTTGATGACGAACTCGACGCAAGTGGTCTGAACTGCCCTCTCCCGATCCTGCGTGCCAAGAAAGCACTTGGCGGTATGGATGCTGGCAAGGTTCTGCACATCATCGCAACTGATCCGGGTTCCGTGAAGGACTTCGAAGCATTCGCCAAGCAGACCGGTAACGAACTGATGGAGTCGACCGAAGAAGGCGGTAAATTCCACTTCTATATGAAAAAGGTCTGATCGACAACAGAGGTTTGCCCTGAAAACAGGGGGGAGAAGATACGATGGAACAGAAGAAACTCGCCATCATCGCAACGAAAGGTACCCTTGACTGGGCATATCCGCCTTTCATTCTGGCTTCCACCGCAGCTGCACTCGGCTACGAAACACAGGTGTTCTTCACCTTCTACGGTTTGCAGTTGCTGAAGAAAGATCTCGGCGATCTTCAGGTCAGCCCGATCGGCAATCCCGGTATGCCGATGAAGATGCCTTTTGGCCCTGACTGGTTTCAGGACATCAACTGGAACATCCCGAACATTGTCCAGACAAACGTCCCGGGTTTTGAAGCACTGGCGACGTCACTGATGAAGAAGACGATTGCCAAAAACGGTGTTGCAACCATCCCTGAATTGCGCTCCCTCTGCCAGGAAGCCGAGGTACAGTTCATCGCATGTCAGATGACCGTCGACCTGTTCGGTTTCGAGCACAGTGATTTCATCAGCGAGGGCGTTGAGTATGGCGGTGCTGCCACATTCTTCGAATTCGCCGGCGAAAGCGATATCTGCCTGTATATCTGATTACCCATTGATACTTGCAGCCAAGACGCCGCCTCACAAGGGCGGCGTTTTTTTTGCCTGCGATGTAGCCCCCTGTTTCTTGAGGCAAGTCATTAACGCCCGCAGGCCCTCTGCTATGCTATGGCCGTCACCGTCTGGTCCCTGATACCACTAGAGATGTGAAGGAACTCGTCAAGGCACTCAAAGAGAGCGTGCGCGATCTGACGCCGATCGTACTGGTCGTCGTTTTTTTCCAGCTGGTCGTGCTCCAGCAACCTTTTCCCGAACTCATGAAGATGCTTGTCGGCCTGCTCATGGTCGTGCTTGGCCTCACGCTCTTTGTCCATGGCCTGCGGACAGGACTTTTCCCCATCGGTGAGGGCATGGCCTACGATTTCGCCCGAAAGGGCAGTCTCCTCTGGCTGCTGCTGTTTGCTTTCCTTCTTGGATTCGGGACGACGGTCGCAGAGCCCGCACTCATTGCCGTGGCCGACGAGGCTGCGACTGTCGCTGTCGAGGGAGGCATGATCGAGAACACGGAGGATTCGCACGAAAATTATGCATTCGGTTTGCGCCTCACCGTTGCGATCTCCGTCGGTTTTGCGATCCTCATCGGGGTATTTCGCATCATCAAGGGCTGGCCGGTGCAGTACCTGATCATTGGCGGATATGCTGGCGTCGTTGTCATGACTGCGTTTGCCCCCAAGGAGATTATCGGTATCGCTTATGATTCCGGTGGCGTGACGACATCGACCATCACCGTGCCGCTAGTCACCGCGCTTGGCGTCGGGCTTGCCAGCAGTATCTCGGGCCGCAATCCCATGATCGACGGTTTCGGCCTGATTGCCTTTGCCTCGCTGACACCCATGATTTTCGTCATGGGCTACGGAATGCTGCTGTGATGGAGCTGTTGACTGACATCATCACGACACTCATCGCAACTGTGCGCGATGTGTTACCGATCGCAACCATTCTGTTCGGCTTCCAGTTTCTCGTGCTGAGGCGCAGCATACCCCATCTGAAGCGGGTGCTGAGCGGGTTTGGCTTCGTGCTCGTGGGGCTTGCGCTCTTCCTGCTCGGGCTCGAGGAAGCACTCTTTCCGGTCGGCAAGCTCATGGCGCAGCAACTGACTGATCCCGCCTTTCTTGAAATCGATATTGCTGCAATCGGTGACGAGGTCGCAGAACACTGGTATGCCTATTATTGGGTCTACATCTTCGCGTTCATGATTGGTTTCGCAACCACTGTCGCGGAACCCTCACTGATTGCCGTTGCGATCAAGGCGAGCGAAGTCTCGGGCGGTGCGATACAGCCCTGGGGCCTGCGGATCGCTGTCGCTATTGGTGTAGCGGCTGGTATTTCACTCGGGGCTTTTCGTATCGTGACCGGAACGCCTCTGCATTTCTATATCATCGCGGGTTATATTGTCGTCATCATCCAGACAGTTTTTGCGCCACGCTCAATCATCGCGCTGGCATATGATTCCGGCGGCGTGACAACTTCGACGGTAACCGTGCCACTGGTGGCCGCACTCGGACTTGGCCTTTCGGCAACGGTGCCTGGCCGCAACCCGCTTCTTGATGGCTTCGGTCTTATCGCCTTTGCCAGTCTTTTCCCGATCATGACGGTCATGGGGTATGCCCAGCTCGGCGAGTGGCAAGCCCGGCGAAAACGTAAAATTTCGGAGGATGCCTGATGCACTTCAAACTGATTATTGTCTTTGTCGAGGACGAACATACTGACAGCGTGCTCGATGCTGCCCGGGAAGAGGGAGCAACCGGCGCCACGGTGCTTTCCCAGGCGCGTGGCGAGGGGGCCGAGAAAAAAACGACCTTTTTCGGCCTTTCACTCTCCTCGAGCCGTGACCTGGTCATGTTGCTTGTCGAGGAACACATGAGCCGGGCGATACTCGAGAAGATCTCGGAGGCCTGCCAGTTCGACGAAAAGCCGGGAACCGGAATCGCGATTCAGATCGACGTCGAAGATGCCGTCGGCGTTAGTCACCAAATCAGCCAGCTGAGCAGTAAAGTCGAGGAAGAGATATGAGCAAGAAAGTGATTCGCGTGCGCGAGATCATGAAGACCGAGTTCGACATGGTCGAAGGTATGTCAACGGTTGCCGATGCGCTCGAGAAGATGCGTTATGTGGACACCAAGACGCTTATCGTCAACAAGCGGCATGATGATGACGAGTACGGCATCGTGACGCTCTCGGGTATTGCGCGCAATGTTCTCGCGGTCGACCGTTCACCCGAGCGAACCAACATCTACGAGATCATGACCAAGCCGGCGCTGACAGTGCATCCCGATATGGATATTCGCTACTGTGCGCGCATGTTTGTGCATTTCAGACTGACGCGTGCGCCTGTCGAGGAGAGTGGCAAGGTCATCGGGATCATCTCCGTCAGCGATCTCGTTCTCAAGGGAATGCTCAACAAGGTCGGCTGACTGATTGATCGACCTTGCACTCTCAAGCCAGGCTGGACAGGACGCAAACCAATGCAGCAGGGATTGCTTCTGTCAGTAGTCTGCGCGAAGTCGGTCACGGGTGCTGATTGTCACCTTTCCCTGCATCATTGACCTGTTGCCCGGCCCCTGTTGTGTTGTTTATTCCCCGACAGCTTCCTCCTGGTGTGCCAGCAATTCGCTGATGCCTTTTTCGGCGAGACCGAGCATGGCGATCATTTCATCGTGACTGAAAGGCGCGGCCTCGGCGGTACCCTGGATCTCGATGAAGCCACCCTCGGCATTCATGACGACGTTCATGTCGGTCTCTGCGCTGGAGTCCTCGGCATAATCCAGATCGAGGACCGGCGTACCTTCATGGATGCCGACGGAGACCGATGCGACAGGGGCAAGCAGCGGGCTTTTGGCGAGACGACCCTCTTTCACCAGGTAGTGAATCGCGTCGTGCAATGCGACCCAGGCGCCCGATATCGATGCTGTGCGCGTGCCACCGTCGGCCTGGATCACGTCGCAATCGAGTGTGATCATGATTTCCCCAAGTGCCTCGAGGTCGATTGCGGCACGTAACGAGCGGCCAATGAGACGCTGGATTTCCATGGTGCGACCTCCCTGCTTGCCGCGTGCCGCCTCCCGGCCCATGCGATCCGTCGTGGAGCGCGGCAGCATGCCGTACTCGGCTGTTACCCAGCCGCGTCCCTGGCCCTTGAGCCATCGCGGTACATTCTCTTCCACCGAGGCAGTGCATAGCACTTTTGTATTGCCAAACTCGATCAGGACCGAACCCTCTGCATGCATGGTGTAATTGCGCGTGATACGGATATCCCTGAGCTGGTCTGGCTTGCGGCCGCTTGGTCTCATCTGTCTGCCCCTCTTCCGGAAATTCAGGTGTTAATCAATGGCCGGGGAACATATCATAGAGGGCATAACAAGCCCAATGGATATCCCACATGATCAGAAGCATGACGGCCTTTGCCCGACACGAGTCACAGATCGAGGCAGGCGAACTCGTCTGGGAGATGCGTTCTGTTAATCATCGCTATCTCGAGGTCTTCGTCCGCATGCCCGAGGAGTTCCGCGCCCTGGAACCACGTGTTCGCGAAATGATTGGCAAACATCTGCGACGCGGCAAGGTCGAGGCAGGCCTGCGTTTCAATGCATCCCCCGTCTCGAAGGCAGCCATCTCTGTCAATGTCGAGCTGCTGAAACAGCTGCATGACGCCCTGCGCGAGGTCACCATCTATGCGCCGGATGTGAAATCGCCGACTTCCATGGATGTATTACGCTGGCCCGGTGTCGTCGAGCCGCAGAAACAGGATATCGAGTCACTCCATGCGGCTGCCATGGAGGCGCTCGAGGCGACACTCGAACAGATGGTCAGCACGCGTGAGCGCGAGGGCAAAAGCCTTTCGGAGATGATCAGTACACGCACGAACCAGGCTGCCGGGCAGGTTGAACAAGCCAGGGAGCGCATGCCGGTCGTGCTTGAAGGGATTCGCCAGCGCTTGTCGGAGCGCCTGGGAGAGTTTCGGGAGGAGATGGACCCGGCGCGCATCGAGCAGGAGATGGTCATGCTCGCGCAGCGTCTCGACATCGACGAGGAGATGGATCGCCTCTCGACGCACCTTGACGAGGTCAATCGCGTGCTGAAACGCAAGGAGCCGGTCGGGCGACGCCTCGACTTCCTCATGCAGGAGCTCAACC
>JASFPB010000101.1:0-7180 GCA_050116235.1 Chromatiales bacterium
GCGCAAACCCTGGGTGCAAAAAACAAGTCGCTCCTGTTCCGTGTTGTTATCCCGGGCATCCTGCCTGATCTTTATCGCGATATGCGTATCCTGCTGGGCTGGGCATGGACCTACCTGATCGTCGCCGAGCTGATCGGCACGAGTTCCGGTATCACCTGGTTCATCACGCAGCAGGCCCGTTACAAAAATTTCGACAATGTGTTCGCTGCCATCATGATCATCGGCATCATCGGCCTGACGACCGATCTGATACTGGCCTATTTCGGACGTCGTCTCTTCCCCTGGCAAAAACAGGCAAGCAAGGCCTGATCCAGGAAACCAGGAAAAGCGTTATGAAACATATGCTGGATTTGCCAAGTTACCTGGAACAGGACGATGAGGTCCGGGATCGCTTTACGCGCCTCAAACAGCGCCCTGTCATCCTGGAAGTGAAGGGGCTGGACAAGGAATTTGAAACACCTAAAGGCAGGGTGACCGCACTCAGGGATATTAATTTCAAGACGCACAAACGTGAGTTTGTCTGTGTCATTGGCCCTTCCGGTTGCGGCAAGTCTACCCTGATACGCATCCTTGCGGGACTGGAAACGCCAAGCTCCGGACAAATGCTGCTGGATGGCAAGGAGGTGCATGGGCCAGGGCCGGATCGTGGCATGGTCTTCCAGGGCTACACGCTCTTCCCCTGGCTCACTGTGAGAAAGAATGTCATGTTCGGACTGCAGATGTCAGGGCATACAAGAGAGGTATCGGAACAAGAAGCCCTGCAGTGGATCGACCTGGTGGGACTTTCCAAGTTTGCAGACAGTTATCCACACCAGTTATCCGGCGGTATGAAACAGCGCGTGGCGATTGCGCGGGCATTGGCCAACCAGCCACGTATCCTGCTAATGGATGAGCCTTTCGGTGCTCTCGATGCACAGACTCGCGCCAAAATGCAGTCCTATCTCATGGAGATTTGGAAAAACATTGATATCACGGTTCTGTTCATTACCCATGATCTCGATGAGGCGATTTATCTTGCAGACCGTATTCTCGTTTTGAAGGCGCATCCGGGAGAAGTGCAGGAACTTATC
Source organism: Chromatiales bacterium (assembly GCA_050116235.1). Lineage (GTDB taxonomy): Bacteria > Pseudomonadota > Gammaproteobacteria > Chromatiales > Chromatiaceae > Sva-25. The sequence goes on from JASFPB010000101.1 coordinate 1,071, forward strand.
CAAGTACCTGTTCCCCAGCCGCGTTCATCCGATCAATTGTTGTCGCCTGAATTTCTTGCCACCAAGAAGCGCCTGGAAGAACTCATCCATCCTCCTGATGAAGGTGATGAAATCAGTGAAGATCATCTCAACATGGTGCGCATGGTTCCGGTTGATGACGAAGTCGAGAGCGTCTTCTGATGAACGACTGGTACCAGATGACATGGGAAGAAATTGGTCGCCTGCCGGCACAGGGCATGGACACAGCGATGCTGCCAGTCGGCGCCACGGAACAGCACGGTCCGCACATGGGCTGTGGTATGGATGCCGAGATAGCACATCACCTTTGTCGCGCTGTTGCTGAGGAAACCGGTGTGGCGCTATTGCCTTCCATGCCCTATGGCTGCTCTATCGGGCATTCGAAACGTTGGCCCGGCACAATCGCGCTGCAACCCAAGACCATGATCGATGTGGTCAAGCAGATAGGCGACTGGGTCCATGCCTCGGGCTTTCAACGCTTCTTCATCATCAATACACATGTCACCAACTTTGCACCATTGCGTTGTGCCCTGGAGATGCTGCGTGCTGAACATGATGGCTTCATGGTTGCGGTGATTAACTCGGCCTCGATTAGCGAGCGCGTGCGTGAGCAGCATTTTCATGATGCCGCTGACTGGCATGCAAACGATGCCGAAACTTCGCTGATGATGGCGCTGAGTCCATCCATGGTGCGCGAGGATTTGATTGCAGAGAGTGATGATGAAGACAGAACAGAAGACTGTGTCTTCTCGCATCCCGTGAACCGTACCAGCACCAATGGCGTGACCGGCAAACCCAGTCTTGCCAGCAGGGAAAAGGGTGAGCAGCTATTCGCCTGGATGGTGGAAGACCTCACTGCAACGGTACGCAGGGGAATGACGGAGGAATCGCCTCTTCCATACGCCTACAGCGAATCGATAGCCAGGTAAGCAGAGTGAAAAGCAAAGACGACATCAAGCAAATCCAGGACGAATTGATTGCCAGAGGTGTTAAATACTGTATGGGCGCCTATGTCGATATCCATGGCATACCCAAGGGCAAGGTTGTTCCTGTCGATCACCTTTTGCACATGGCGCACGGTTCGGAACTGTATACCGGTTATGCACTTGATGGACTTGGGCAGGCGCCCAACGATGATGAGATTGCCTCAATTCCAGACCTGGATCATATCATTCAGCTGCCCTGGCAGCCCGAGGTGGCCTGGATGCCAGCGGATAATAGCTTCCATGGCGAGCCCTACCTGCTGAACACGCGTGTTGCGCTCAAAGCCATGCAGGCAAAGGCCGCTGAATTGGGATTTGGTTTTAACCTCGGCATCGAAGCCGAGGTTTTCGTACTGAAACAGAATGAAGATGGCTCACTCGAGGTGCCGAATCCTGACGATAGACTGACCAAGCCCTGCTACGACGCACGAAGCTTTCTTGATCAGTTTGTCTGGCTGGACAAGATGGCTACGGCGATTAATGACCTTGGCTGGGATCTTTATTCCTTTGACCATGAAGATGCAAACGGCCAGTATGAATTCGATTTCATGTATGCCGATGCACTAACAACCTGTGACCGTTACATCTTCCTGCGAATGATGGCCAAGGAGTATGCAAAACAGGAAGGCCTCATTGCGACATTCATGCCCAAGCCTTTTGCAGACAAGACGGGGAATGGGGCACACTTCAACATGTCGCTTTATGATCTTGAAACCGGCGAAAACCTTTTTGCATGTGACCCCAAAGATGACCCCAGGGCGCTGGGACTGACCGAGCTCGGTTATCAGTTTATTGGCGGTATCATCAAACATGGCAAGGCCCTCTGTGCGACTTTTGCGCCAACGGTAAACAGTTACAAACGCCTCGTCCGCCAGGGAGACATGCCTTACTTCACCTGGGCACCCGTATTTAATTCCTTCGGTTCGAATAACCGCACCAACTCGATTCGTGTACCCATGGGTGGAGGTCGATGTGAATCTCGCAATGCCGATGGTGCAGTCAACCCTTACCTGGCCGCGACCCTGGCGCTGGCAGCAGGCCTGGAGGGTATCGAGGATGCTATCGACCCGGGGGATCCGCAGGAAGACAATCTGTATGAGCTAACCGAGAAAGAGCGCAGCGAACGCGGTATCGAGTTTTTACCCGGGAATCTGCTCGAGGCCGTCGATGCCTTCGAGGCCGACCCTTTTGTCATCGACGCCCTGGGCAAGGAACTGCGCGACGAATTCATTACCTACAAGCGTCAGGAATGGAATGCCTACCACCAGACCATCTCTGCCTGGGAGATAAAACGCTATAGCCATCTGTTCTAGGTACGATTATGGGCGAAGTGCTGGTCATACGTAACGATGAAAAAGAAGGCGCAGGTCAGCCGGGTGGTCTCATCAGCCTGGCGGCTTCAGCACTGACACAATGTCAGCTGCTTCGCTTTGAAGATAATGTGTATGGCGTCCTTTGCCAGGATGAAGTGGACTATCCACTGATTGAGGTGGTGTGTCTGCACAGCCTGGAATACATGACTGATAATGGCGTTGATGCACAGGTAGTCCTTAAACAGAGCATTGAGAGGATTGATGAATACATCGTCCGCTCCGGCAAGGTTATGTATGCATGGCTCGATAAGCTGGAGGCAGCAGCATGACCCATCCATCCGCCAGTCATCAGGGGGGAGTGGCGCGCATCAGCGTCTCCCTCCCAGAAGAATTGTTGAGCCAGCTGGATGTCATGGTTGCCGAGCGCGGCTTCGAGAGCCGGTCGCAGGCCATCGCTGACATGATCAACCACCAGCTCACTGAGCACAGGGAAGAGCTGGGTCAGGACATCATGGCCGGCACGATTAATCTCGTATACGACCATTCCATACCCGGCTTGCAGAAACAGCTGTCCGATCTCCAGCATGAATATATCGACGAGGTGATCAGTGCACTGAACGTAAACCTCGAACAAAAACAGACCATGTCAGTGATCCTTGTCCAGGGTCCTGCAAGGAAACTGAAAGTAATCGCAGATCGGATGACGACATGCCGCGGTGTGCATAGTGGCAAGTTACTTATGTCGACAGCGATCATTCCACAACTGCACCCCTTGCCTGACGTCAATATGAAACAGGTATGAGGCGCAGATGACTACTACAAACACAATCCGAAGCAAGAGAATGTATCTGGAGAGTACCCATGGCTGAACATTCCCATTCCCCCGAGCCGGGGGCCGTGCTCTACGAGGATCAGCTGGCAGGTGCATGTCACTGGTCTGTGCATATGCGCAAGGGCACTTCTTTACGTCTGATTGATAACGAGGGCGGTGCCAATGTGGGCATGCTGTTTTACAACCCGGTCAATATGCTTGAACGTTATAACGCTCCCGATACTTTGAAGTGTCAGCATACCTTCAAACTGACCAGGGGAAACTGCCTGTATTCCGACATGGGGCGTATCTTCTGTTCCATTATTGATGACTCTGTTGGTTGGCATGAAACCGTCTGTGGTAACACGACCGGGGAGATGGTGAAGCAAAAGTGGGGCGAGCGTACCTACCAGGATCACCACAACGAGTGGAACCAGAATGGCTATAACAGTTTTCTTGTCGAGCTGGCCAAGTATGGTCTGGGCAAGAAAGACATGGCGGCTAACCTCAACCTGTTCAGTGCTGTCGGTGTCGACGACGAAGGTAACCTGAAGTATCTCGAGGGAAACAGCAAGGCCGGTGATTATATTGAGCTGCGATTCGAGATGGACACCCTGGTGTTGATGCATACTTGCCCGCATCCACTGAATCCTTCGGAGAAGTACCCCCGCAAATCAATTATCTACCAGATCAAAAAGGCTGCAGATGTTGCCAATGATGATTACTGCATGAACCTGAGGCCGGAAAACCAGCGTGGTTTCCAGAACAACGAGATCTTCCACCTGGGTTCCGGGTGCTGCCATGATTAGGGAAAGCACACTCAAACCTGAAGCTGCTATCGATCGCGAGGTCGTACCCGCGGGTGACTACTACATGAAAGTGGTCAAGGCCGGACAGACCGTGCGCATACTGGATCTCGAGGGTAACCAGGCGGCCGATACACTCTTTTACAATGCCAGCGATCCAAGCGAACGTTACAGTGCAGTGGATACTATTCGAGAACAGGGTAATGTTTATCTGACTACAGGTACCAGACTCTTGTCCAGCGAACAGAACCTGATGCTTGAGATCACGGCGGATACCTGCGGGCGTCACGATACCCTTGGTGGTGCCTGTGCGACCGAGAGCAATACCGTTCGTTACGCCCTGGAAAAGAAATGCATGCATGCCTGTCGCGACAGCTGGATGCTGGCGGTGGCAGAGCACGAAGAGTTTGGTATGACCAAGCGTGATATCACGCACAATATCAACTTCTTTATGAATGTCCCTGTCACGGCCGAGGGTGGTCTGAGCTTTGCTGACGGGGTTTCTGCGCCAGGTAAATATGTCGAGATGAAGGCCGCGATGGATGTCATCGTGTTGATCTCTAACTGCCCGCAGCTGAATAATCCCTGTAATGCCTATAATCCAACACCTATCGAAGTGCTGATCTGGGATTAAGTCGCCGGGACGACCCGGAGGCCTGGTCTGAACGGTGAGACGACTCGCCACCATAAAGATAAAACGCCATGTTTAAGAAAGTGCTGATTGCCAACCGTGGGGCGATCGCTTGTCGCATCATCCGTACCCTGAAGGAGATGGGGATTCAGTCGCTGGCGGTTTACTCCGATGCTGACAAGGCTTCATTGCATGTCACGCAGGCTGACGAGGCGGTGCGAATAGGACCTTCACCGGCATCCGAGAGTTACCTGGATTACAAAAAGATACTCAAGGTTGCCAGCGAGTATGGAGCCGAGGCGATTCATCCCGGTTATGGTTTTTTGAGCGAGAATGCCGAGTTCGCCGAGATCTGTGAACAGGAAGGCATTGCCTTTATCGGGCCGACCGGCCAGCAGATGCGCGACTTCGGGCTCAAGCATACGGCAAGAAGCCTGGCTGCAAAAAACAGGGTGCCGCTATTGCCGGGTACCGGATTGCTCGATGATCTTGAACATGCGAAAGGGGAGGCAATCCGCATCGGCTATCCTGTCATGCTCAAGAGTACCGCCGGCGGTGGTGGTATTGGTATGCAGCTGTGCTGGTCGGAGCAGGAGCTCTCCGATGCCTTCCATTCGGTAGAGCGCCTGGCGCAGTCCAATTTCAGCCAGGGCGGCATCTTCCTCGAGAAGTATGTCGAGAAGGCGCGTCACATCGAGGTGCAGATCTTCGGTGACGGCAAGGGTGGCGTGGTTGCCCTGGGCGAACGTGACTGCTCGGTGCAGCGCCGTAATCAGAAGGTCATCGAGGAGACGCCGGCGCCGGGCATCAGTGACGATCTACGCACCCGTTTGATGGAAGCTGCGGTAAGCCTGGGCAAGGCGGTCAATTATCGTTCTGCAGGCACGGTTGAATACGTCTTCGATAGCCTGACGCATGAATTCTATTTTCTCGAGGTCAATACGCGCCTGCAGGTCGAACATGGTGTGACGGAAGAAGTCACAGGTGTCGACCTGGTGGAATGGATGGTACGCGCGGCCGCGGGAGATACTTCATTTATCGAGACATACCAGCATGCCCCCAGTGGTTGTTCCATGCAGGTGCGTGTCTATGCAGAGAATCCGGGCAAGCACTTTCAGCCCTGTGCTGGTTTGCTATCTGAAATGCAGTTCTCCAAAGATGTGCGGGTCGACACCTGGGTTGAGCAGGGCAGCGAGGTATCTGCTTTTTACGATCCGATGATCGCCAAGGTGATTGCCCATGGCGATGATCGTGACGCAGCCCGTGAAAAACTCCTTGCCGCTGTCAATGACACGGCACTCTATGGCATTGAATCCAACCTTGCCTACCTGAGCCAGATACTTGATGACGATACCTTTATCGGAGGCCAGCACTACACGCGTTACCTGGACAATTTCGAATTCACTCCACTGACAATTGATATTGTTTCACCTGGTACACAGAGCTTCGTGGTTGATCATCCGGGCCGTATCGGTTACTGGGACATCGGTGTGCCGCCTTCCGGACCGATGGATGCGCTGGCCTTTCGTCTTGGCAATCGCATTCTGG